>NZ_JABKBZ010000041.1:0-47954 GCF_013166635.1 Lentimicrobium sp. S6
TGGTATGTTATGAACCAGTGGCTTCAGAATTTTGCTTATAGAATCGGATTAAGTTGGTGGATATTTGCCTTAGCTGGGTTTGTTGCTTTGTTAATAGTTTTAATCACAGTTAGTTTTCAGGTTTTTAAGCTTGCAAGAAGAAATCCAGTGGAGGCTTTGCGATACGAATAGAGTAATGCGATTGCAAAAATAAATAGCACATTAAATTTTATAAAATGATTCTACACTATTTAAAAATTTCAATCAAGAGAATTTCTAAGAATTTAATATTTTCAGGTGTAAATATTCTAGCCTTAGCTATTGGGATTATTTCATTTTTCATCTTGTTTATCTATGTTACAAATGAAGAAGTTTTGATAAGCATATTAAGGATTATAAGAATATATACAGGGTCATCTCTAGTCCTACAGGTTCGAATATGCAATGGGCCAGAAGTCTCGGTTTTATTAATGGAGCGTCTAAACATATTCCTGAAATAGTGGAGGCAACGCAATTCACCCATTGTCCCATCGGAACAATTAGGCTAAATGAAAACTCTTTTCAGCAAAAGAACATGATGTCGGTTGACGAAAGTTTTATAAAAATGTTTGAAGTAGAAAGCTTGGTGGGAGATTTAAACGATATTTCAAAACCAAATACCGCATTTATCTCTGAAGACTTTGCAAAAATACATTTTGAGAATGAAAACCCTATCGGTAAAACCATTAAGATAGAATCCTTGCAATATTTTCAAGATGTGGGTGAATATCAGATTAGAGGTATAGTGAAAAATACACATCCCAAAACTCATTTTGAATATCATATCTTACTTTCGCAAAAAGGATCATTGCAGGAACGATTCAACGTTTTGCCAAATCGGAAGACCCATTGGGTTTACAACTATATAAAATTAAAAAATGAGGTCTCTCCAGCACTAGTGGCCGATAAATTCCTTTCTATATATAATGAAAGCAGCTTACGGAACGTGAGAGGGCCTGAGGATTATAAATTCAATCTTATAGCATTGGCAGACATTCATTTAAAGTCTGATTATCGCTTTGAATTAAAAGAAAGTACCAGCAAAATCAATATTGGCTTGTTCATTACCATTTCGTTTGTAATACTATTTGTAAGCCTTTTTAATTTTATCAATTTGAACCTTACCAAATTGATAAAAAAATCAAAGGAACTTGGTTTGTATCGTGCTGTTGGGGCGCATAAAAAACAGATCATAGAACAGGTTTTGGTTGATGTATTAGTGCATTGTTCTGCTGCCATTCTTGTTTCGCTGTTTTTATTAAAATTTATTGGCTCACAAATAAATCAGTTTTTCGAAATAGATTTTAATATTTATTATTCCGAGCCTATTATATACCTTACCATAATTGGTGTCCTGGCTATTTGTGGAGCCCTAAGTACTCTTTTTGTGGGGTTCTTTTTATTAAGAAAAACCACAACAGTTCAGCTCCTTACAAAAAAAGATAGTTCCTCAGGAAATTTTAGTTTAAAAGCTTTGATTGTGCTGCAAATTTGCATTGTTATCGTCCTGATGTCATGTACAATTATTGTAAATAAGCAAATTGATTTTATGAGCACAAAATCATTAGGTTTCGAAAAAGAAAATGTAGTTGTTATTCATTTTGAAGACTTCTCGAAAGATCCTACCGTTTTTGCCAATGAGTTGAAGAAGAATACTCTCATTAAATCTGTTGGTTTCACTCGACAATATTTTGGTTATCCCACACAAGATTTCCAGCTCGAAGGTTTTGGAATTGATGGATCTGCCGATTTCGTTCTGGCTAATTACGACTATATAAAAACAATGAATATTCAATTACTCCATAATTGGATTTCTCCCTCTGCAGATACTGTTGAAGGTATGCTTATTAATGAACATTTGTTTAATAGATTATTGGAAAAACACGGAACAATAGAAGCGCTTGAAACCTATGCTATGACTCACAATTTAGATCAGAATGATAATCCAGTAAAAATACTTGGTGTAGCAAAGGATTTTAATTATAACTCAGCGCATGAAGCCGTGGGTGATTTTGCTTTTTTATTAGGAGAATCGCCATCTCGTGCAAGATTTACTCATATTAGAATACGAGCAGGAAATACCAGAGAAGGTTTAGATATCACAAGGGAAGTGTGGAATAAACATTATCCCAATCAAGAATTCAGCTACTTTTTTATCGACGAAAAGATAGCTCAGCAATACAAAGCCGAAGAAATTCTAGGCAGAATACTTTTTACCTTCTCAATTATCGGCATATTAATTAGCATTGTAGGAATTACTGCACTAGCATTATTTATCTCGCAGCAACGCACCAAAGAAATGGGTATTCGAAGGGTAAATGGGGCCTCAATCTCTGAGATTCTAATCATGCTCAATAAAGACTTTATAAAGTGGGTGGCCATTGCCTTTGCAATTGCTGTTCCTATTGCTTGGTATGTTATGAACCAGTGGCTTCAGAATTTTGCTTATAGAATCGGATTAAGTTGGTGGATATTTGCCTTAGCTGGGTTTGTTGCTTTGTTAATAGTTTTAATCACAGTTAGTTTTCAGGTTTTTAAGCTAGCCAGAAGAAATCCAGTGGAGGCTTTGAGGTATGAATAAAAATAAGGCGAACTTGTTAAAGGAAAGTATCCTAGGAATAGATAAGGGCCGGGATTTCATAGTATAATGTGAAATTAAAATGGAATAATCATTTAAAAGCACAAATAACATTTAAATGAATACAATAGCGTCCTAATAATTATTAAAGATTCCTCGCTTCGCATCGGAATGACAGGTGTTTTGACAACTCATAAGGAAGAAGGGCTTTGCTTTTTTCAATACCAAAAGCAAAACCCTTCTTCCTTCCAATTAAATCTTAAACACCCGTCTTTCTGAACGTAATGTAATGATGTGAAGAATCTTTTTTAATATGGAACTTCTTTTGGACAGTATTTAAATGAAAACAATTATAATTTCAACACTACTCTTTTTTATTTCAAAGCACCATTCTTCTCGTTCAAATATTTGTAAATTATATATACAATCGCTGTAAAAAATATTTACACTTAGTTCTTTTTTTAATTGATCGAATATTCTGTAAAAACCATAAATACAATGTGTTAGGCTTTGCGGCACAAAGCTTGATTTAATGGAGTCAAATAGAAATGAATATCGATGAAGAATGTACAAAAGTAGAAATTGACAGATGCAAATGAAGGAATGAGGGAATGGGGAAATGATAGAGTATAAGAACAAGCTAAATATTAAATCATTCAAGCATTATATCATTAGAATGAAGCAATAAAAAGTATAATTTCTTTACGACTTTGCGGCTTTGCGTGAGGATAAAGCATAAAATATAGAAACAATAAAAACAATAGACATGATAAAAATTGAAAAATTAACCAAAGTATTTAGAACAGAAGATATTGAGACTTATGCGCTTAATGGTGTAGACATCAATGTAAAAAAAGGAGAATTTGTAGCCATTATGGGGCCTTCGGGTTGTGGGAAATCCACTTTGTTGAATATTGTGGGTTTACTTGATAATCCTACCGATGGTTCCTATCAATTTGGCGGTACGGAAGTAGCCAAACTTAAAGAAAAAGACAGAACCGTTTTCCGTAAAGGAAATATTGGTTTCGTTTTTCAAAGCTTTAATCTGATTGATGAATTTTCTGTATACGAGAATGTGGAGCTTCCTCTTATTTATTTAAAGATGAGTGCTTCAGAAAGAAAGAGAAGAGTGGAGGAGGTTTTACAAAGAATGAAAATCGGACATCGTATTAAGCATTATCCTCAACAATTATCTGGTGGGCAGCAACAAAGAGTAGCTATAGCAAGAGCAGTGGTAGCCAATCCCGATTTAGTTTTAGCCGATGAGCCAACGGGTAACTTAGATACCAAAAATGGTTTAGAAGTCATGAACTTGCTCACCGAGCTCAACCAAGAAGGTGCCACTATTATTATGGTAACGCACTCCGACAGAGATGCTGGATTTGCCCATCGTACCATTAATTTACTCGATGGACAAGTGATTACGGAGGAGTCAAAATAATCTTAAAAATGGGGAGGTTTTTTGATAGTGATTATAGTAAAAAATGAAAAGTATTTAGAAGAATAAATTGATACTTCAAATAAGAGATATCAATCGCGTAAAACCAAGAAAAAGAAATTAATCATCTAAAAAAAATGTCATGATTAAAAATTACATAAAGATAGCTTTTGCGAATTTGTGGAAGAATAAAGTGTATTCTTCAATAAGTATCTTAAGCCTGACCATTGGTTTGGCGGTTAGTATTTTACTGCTTTTCTATGTGTTGCACGAGTGGAGTTTTGATCGTTATCATACAAAAGCTGATAGTATTCATAGGCTTTGTCAGGAACAGCATCCTTATCAAGCTCCTGGTACTGCAGCTTTGTTGACTGAGAAACTCCCTGCTATAAAAAGTTTCGCAAGAATTTTGCCCCGTGATAATATACTCATTCAAAAGAGCGAGCTGAGGTTTAAGGAAAATTTGGTGGCTTGGGTAGATCCCGATCTGTTTAATATATTCTCTTTCCAATTTGTAAGAGGAGATGCTGCCACAGCTTTAACCCAGCCCTGGTCCATGGTGATTACTGAAGAAACCGCCCTTAAATATTTTGGTGATGCTGATCCTATAGGTAAAACTTTAAAAGTTAGTAGCGAATATGATTATACCATCACTGGGGTCATTCAAGATATTCCTGAAAATTCCCATTTTACTTTCGATATTTTTATGACTTTGAACGATGGTAATGCTATGTTCGATGATGGTTGGGAGGAAAACTGGGGATGGTGGAATTTCCTAGTCTATTTTGATACTCAACAGGGCTTTAATAAAGCGGATGTGGAAGCAGAAATCAGCAAGTTGATGAAGGATTACTACCAAGAGGCTGATGCATTACCTATATTTACTTTGCAGAATCTTAAAGATATACACTTATTTTCTTCCCACTTCTTAGGAGATATTCAGCCACAGAACAGTGTTACTTATGTTATTATATTTCTGGCTATAGCCTTACTTATCTTGCTGATTGCTAGTTTTAATTATGTGAATTTACTAACGGCCAATGCTACCAAACGATTGACAGAAATAGGGGTGAGAAAATCCTTTGGAGCTTCAAGAAAACAATTAGCCACTCAATTTATTATGGAATCCATTTTGGTATTTCTCATTTCGTTTGGCTTAGCTCTATTATTAGTTAAACTGAGTCTTCCACTTTTCAATAATCTAGCGGATAAACAGCTCACCTTTTCTATACTCACCAATGGTACTGTTATTCTTGGAATGACTATAATGATGTTTACCTTAGGAATACTTGCAGGCTGGTATCCAGCTTTTGTTTTGTCTTCTTATCAGCCACAAAGAGTGATGAAGTCTAATAATAGTGGTGGACGTTCTGGATTTCAAATTAAAAGAGTTCTTATTGGCACACAATTTACCATAGTAATCATCTTAATTGTAAGCGCTATTGTGATGTTTCGACAAATCAGTTTCTTACAAAATAAAGATTTAGGTTTCGAAAAAGATGGGGTATTGACTGCCATTTTTGACTTTGGAGATGAAACGAAATACAATACCCTCAAACAGGCTCTCCTCAAAAATAATGATGTAATAAGTGTTGCTGTTGCCAGTCGAATTCCCTCTGGATCTCTTAATAATGATGGTACTGTTTTACCGGAAGGACAAACCGACCCTATTACTATTCCATATGTTCATGTAACTTTTGATTATTTCAAAACCTTAGGTATAGAAGCTGCTCAAGGAAGATTATTCTCAGAGGAGACCAAGACAGATCAAATGGAGGCGATTGTGTTAAATCAGGCCGCAGTAGAAAAATTGGGAATCACTGAAAATCCCCTCGGACAATCCTTAGAATGTGTCTGGCCAAATGCTAGTCGTAGAGTAATCGGTGTTATAGATGATTTTCATTTTGAGTCTTTATATAATAATATCAAGCCTGCCGTATTTGTTATTCATTACCCATGGGCTTATCATTTAATCGTAAAAGTGAAGCCTACTCATGATGTTTCAGCCATAAAGTCATCCTTATCAGGTGTTTGTCATCAAATCTATCCCAACGAAATCATAGAATTTAGTTTTCTTGATGAGATACTAGAGCAAAGATATATGAGAGATAACAAAACTTTCCAATTGATGGGATTCTTTGCTATTCTAGCTATCCTACTTGCCAGTATGGGCCTATTTGGAATTGTTTCTTTTATGATGGCCAGTAGGACTAAAGAAATAGGAATTCGTAAGGTAAATGGAGCCACCGTTTTCCAAGTATTGAAATTATTAAATCTAGGTTTCCTAAAGTGGGTTCTGGTTTCTTTTGTTATCGGAATTCCAATTGCATATTATGGTTTGAATATTTGGCTTACACATTTTGCTTTTAAAACGGCTCTAAGTTGGTGGATCTTCCTGTTAGCAGGTGGTTTGTCATTTATTATTGTATTGCTAACTGTAAGCGGACAGACTTTTAAAGCTGCACGACAAAACCCTATTGATGCTTTGAGATATGAATAGATATTAAACTTTGATTTTTTGTAAGCTAGAGTGAAAATGAAAAAAACATTAAAGGTCACGGTACAAACTAAATACATAGATGAAGCAAATTCTCAAGATAATACAGATATTTAAAATGAATAAACTAAACAGTTCGGTGATCATCATTAGTCTGGCTGTAGGAATGGCTTTCTTCCTATTAATATCCGTATTTATTCAGCGTGAGCTAAATCCTGAAAGTTTTAATCCGGATAAGCATAGAATATTCGCTTTACAAACAAATAATCCTTTTGGGGCAGTGGGAGGTGACAGCCCCAAAATGCTATTCGTTCGATATGGTTCAGCAGAATATATGAAAGAAAATTTTACTGAAGTAGAAAGTTTTTGCAGAATCATACACAATAGTGTAACGCAAGTAAAGGTAAATAATAACTCTTTCTATAATCAGCCTGTTGTTTTAAATGCATCATCTAATTTCTTTAACTTTTTTAATTATACCCTTTTAAGTCGAAATGAGCAAACTGTGCTCAAATCAAAAAATGATATTGCCATTTCAAAAGAACTTGCCATGAAATACTTTGGTAATGAAATGCCTATTGGTAAGCCTATTATAATAAGTTTCAAAAGTGAGGAGAAAGAGTTTTTAGTTAGCGGAGTTTTTGAAAAACCCAATACCGTAACGCAATTTAATTTTGATATGGTAAGTCTATTCCATGGAGAAAGAAACAGCCGTTGCTATGTGAAATTGGATTCTCCTTTGAGCAGACAAAAAATGGAACAAGAGTTTGAGCGTTTAAAAGATGAAATTCCCGTTATCAAAGGCGACAGCCCAAACCAATATGATCTACTGCCAATGAATGAGGCCTATTATAGTTCTATGAGAAGATCAATATTCGACCTCACACGCGATAAAGCTGACCTTTGGATAGCCATTCTAGTTGCGTTATTGATTTTAGGGGTTGGATTGTTTAACTATCTCATACTCATTAAGAACAGATTAAACGATAATTCAAAAAACTATATAATAAACAGAATACATGGTGCTTCAAATAAAGATTTGACACTCCTTTTTATGAGGGAAGTTTTTGTGCTAATTTTGGTCTCTATCGGACTCGGTATCCTTCTATTAAAACTATTAATACCCTATTTTAATGAGCTGCTAAAAACTACAATTACTGCCTCTACTTTTATTCAATTTAATAGTTTAGCCTTAAGTATATTGCTTTTAGGATTGGTGGCTGTAATATCCTATTTCTTTGCGCAAATCCATATAAGAACAAAGCTCTCAACAACAAATATGAAATGCAGTTTCCAACCCATTAGAAGAAAAATAAACGTAATGAATATTTTTCAGCTTGCAGTAATGATAGTTTTGATAATCTCTTTTTCCGTTATAATCAAACAAATTCAGTTTGTTAACAATAAAGAAATTGGCTTGGACAAAAATGTAATGGCAATAAAAATTCCTCAAGCTTATAAAAATCTCAGCAAGGCTTTTAAAGAAGAATTGCGTGCCAATCCAAATATTAAGGAGGTGGCACTAACTCCCTCTGCACCTTTCCTCGGGCATTTTAAACTGCTTTTTAATTATGATGATAATGGTGTGAAAAAGGAATACTATCCTTGTTTTTTTTCTGGAGATGCAAGCTTTGTAAAGACTCTGGGGATAAGGATACTGGAGGGTGAAGGTTTTTCTGGGAATCCGGAAGTCGATAAGCATAAGTGTCTTGTAAATAAATCATTGGCTAGTCTTTTTCCCAATCAGCAACTTATTGGTAAAAGTATGCCAGGAAATTCTGACAAAACTATTATTGGTATTGTTGACGATTTTCATTTCTCAAATTTAAAAAGAAAAATAGAACCTGGTTTTATAGAATATAGAGACGAAGGCCCCAATGTTTTAGTTAAAGCAATAGCAGGTCAAGAAAAAGAAGTAGAAGCTTCGATAGCTGGCATTTGGTCCAAGCTCATTCCCGATTATCCAGTAAATTTCGAAAGCCTTGATCTACGTTACAAAAGTATTCACGATGAGAACAAAAATTTCATTCGCTTAATTGGCTCCTGCAGCATCATCTCTATTTTTTTATCGATGATGGGTTTGTTTGCCATTTCAGTGGATAAATCTGTAAAACTTACCAAGGAAATAGGTATTCGTAAAGTAAACGGTGCAAGCGTTCTTGAAATTATCCAATTGCTGAATAAAGACTTTATAAAATGGGTTTCCATCGCCTATGTAATTGCTGTTCCTGTTGCTTGGTATGCTATGAATGAATGGCTAAAGGGTTTTGCTTATAAAACGGAACTGAGTTGGTGGATTTTTATACTTGCGGGCTTAATGGCTCTTTTTATTGCCCTTATCACAATAAGTTGGCAATCGTTTAAGGCTGCTCGGAGAAATCCTATTGATGCTTTGAGGGATGAATAAAAGAACCTTTTTGAAAAAACACGATAATGATAAATTTGATTAAGTCTGCTTTTTATAGTTTTAAAAACTTTAAAATTTATTCCTTTATCAATCTATTTGGATTGGTGTTAGGTTTAAGCTGCTCCATGGTTATTATCTTATATGTTAGTTTTGAATACTCTTTCGATAGTTTTCATAAAGATAAGGATCGAATTTTTAGGGTGAATGAAATAGCTACAAGCCCAAAAGCAAGAAATATTAGCCCTTCGATTAGAATGCCCTATGGCCCTGCTTTAAAAAATGAAATTTCAGAAATTGAAGAGGTGGTCAGGATACGGAACAATTGGCATGAAAATACGCTTAAGTATGGCGATAAAGAGCTTACTCTTGAGAATGTGATTTTTGCTGATAGCAATTTATTCGAGTTTTTTTCTTTCGATATCATCCAAGGGCAGCCAAAGCAAGTCCTAGCAGGTAAGAATAGTATTGTGCTTACACAAAAAGTTTCAGAGCGATTATTTGGAAAGGAGAATGCATTAGGGAATCTTGTGGAGTATGACAATAATTCCTATATCATTACCGGAATTGTAGCCGATATTCCTTTAAATTCTCACATTCAGTTCAATGCTGTTTTTCCCATGGAAATATTAATCCATTCACCCGATGTATATGTTGGCTGGGATGGTGGAATATCTGCTCATACTTTTGTCAAGCTTTATTCAGGACATTTACAATCAAAAGTAGAAGCAAGATTACCCGATTTTTTATGGGAAAAGATAAATAAAAAGGATGAAGATTCAGGTTTTTTCAGTGAATTTTATCTGGAGCCTTTAGCACAAATACACTTGTTCTCTGATGTGGATTGGGATAGTAATGGCAAAGATGGAAAACAAGTTTTACTGCTTCTGTTTATTGGAGTTCTCATCCTTCTGATAGCCATCATTAATTATCTTTTTATTTCAAGTGGAGTATTAAGCCTCCGCTTAAAGGAGTTTCGTATTAAACACTATTTTGGATATGAAGAATCTGGCATTGCCAAACAATTTTTTATAGAATCGTTTCTGCTATTTATGATTGCAGCAGTGCTTTCGGCGATGATCATCTATGTGTTGAGGAATCCCATTTTTCAGTTATTCCAAACTGATTTTATATCCTTCCAGTTGAAGGAAAATATTTTCATGTTGATAATGGCGATTATCGTCATCAGCAGTATTACTGCTTTTATCCAATTTGTAAATTACAAAAAGAAAATCATTAGCATTGACGAAATTAGTTCTTTCTCAACGCCCTTTCGAAGTAGAAGACTGAATTATATTTCTGCATTTCAATTTTGTATTTCTATTGTTCTTATCTCCTCCATACTGATTGTTAATAAGCAATTAAACTATGCATTACATAAGGATTTGGGATTTAAAGCGGAGCATGTTATTAATATTTCTCATGGTTCTATTGGTGCGAAACAAGGAATGCTCATAGACGAAATAAAAAAAATACCAGGTGTGGTAAATGCATCAGCAAGTTTTGGTATTCCTGGATTAGAGACTACCGCTAATGGCTATCAACCTGAGGGTTCAGAGCAGTATCAAATGTTTAACGCGCTCTATGTAGATGATAACTTCTTTAATACTTTCAAATTGGAATTATTGGAAGGCCGAAATTTTAGAGAAGGGCTTAACAGCGACACCAAAAAGTTTATCATAAACGAAACATTAGCCAAACAGATGAATTGGGAGAATGCTGTCGGAAAATCAATGTTTAGAAATAGCAATTATGAAATTATTGGGGTGGTAAAAGATTTCCATGTAGGATTGATATACAGTAAAATACCTCCATTAATCATCTCAAAAGAATGGGCTGATAGCTTTTACTCCCTATCCATAGCATTAATGCCGGGTGAATCGCAGAAAACGATAAACGAGATAGAAACTTTGTGGTATAGCGTGTTACCCGATGTTCCTTTCCATTACTCGTTTATGAATACAAAATTTGAAAGTTTGTATGCTGAGATAAAGCGAACGGCCACTATTTTGTTTCTATTTACTTGCATATCTATACTCATATCTATGCTAGGTTTATTTGGAGTTACATTTTTGCTCATGAATAGTAAAGTGAAAGAAATAGGTATTAGAAAAGTAAATGGAGCCACTGTTTTTGAAATGGTGAAAATGTTAAATTATAATTTCATAAAATGGGTGCTCATTGCCTTTGTTATTGCTGTTCCCATTGCTTGGTATGCTATGAACACATGGTTACAGAACTTTGCTTATAAAGCAGAAATTAATTGGTGGGTTTTTGCATTTGCAGGAATGATGGCTTTTCTGATAGGAATAATTACCATAAGTTGGCAAACCTTTTTAGCAGCAAGAAGAAATCCAATTGAGGCTTTACGTTACGAATAATCAAATAGAAATAATGATTGATAATCAAAAAAATTAACTAGAAATATGATGCTCATAAAAAGTATTAGCTTGTCGATAAAGCGTTTGTGGTCCTTCAAACTCTATTCTATCATCAGTATTATGGGATTGAGTTTGGCTATGGCTGTGGCCTTGGCTATTTTCTCCTATACTTCGCATCATGCCAGTTATGATAGGTTTATCGAAAATGGAGAAAACGCCTATAGATTGGTCTCTAGACTTGGAGATGGCAACTATAATACCAGCACTTTTGCTGCCCTTCAAGATGTTATTGAGGAGGATGTAAATGTGATTTCTTCCACCACTTGTCATACTTATCATTCCATTGAAGAATTGGATGTGGAGGGAGAGAAGTATAAAATAGATCATGCTATTTTTATAAACTCCTCCTTTCTTGATTTTTATTCCATTTCCTTAATTTTGGGAGATTATAGAAGTATTGATGAGCCCAATATGGTCTTTCTTACACAAAAAATGGCTGATAGAGTATTCCCACAAGAGAGCGCTATTGGAAAGCAAGTATTTGTGAGGTCTTTTAGTGCGCATCAGGATAGCTTAATTGCTTTTACGGTGGGAGGAATAGTAGAAGAGATGCCCATGAATTCTCATCTATCGTATGAGGTTTTGTTTTCGCAATCTGGTCATTTTTCACCAACAGTAGAGGCTGTGAAATCCCGTAAGGTTTTTGCTGCAGCTATCTATTTAAAACTTCGCGAAGGTGCAGATATAGAGGTTTTTGAGTCGGGTCTGAGGGAACGAGCTGAAGTTCGACTTGAAAACGCTCCTGGCCCTCCAATGGAGGCTTTTAATTTTCATTTACAGCCTATTTTCGATATACACTTTACTGCAGGATTAACAGGAGAAATGAAGCCAACCGTTCGTGAATCTTCTCATCAGGTTTTAATCATCATTGGGTATTTGATACTGGCTTTAGCCATCTTAAATTTCGTGATTATGCACATTGCTAAAGCCTCTTTCTATCGCAAAGCCAACTTTATGATGCGATCGATGGGTGCTTTTAAGAATCAGATACTATTTCAAACCTTTTCGGAAATATTTATTTCTGTATTCTTCAGTTTGATTCTGGCGATATATCTTTTGGCTTCCTTTCAAGGATTATTTGGAGCAGACTATTTTGGCGACTTTAAAATCTCGTTCTTCTCCTTTAACTTCATCTCCTTATGTCTGCTGAGTCTTTTATTGCTAAGCTTGATTATTTCATTGATAGCCTCCTCCGATTTAGTGAAGAAAGAATCATTATTATCTGAGATTAAATTGAAAAGCAAAAGGAAGTTTGCTGTCATTTTATTGATATTTCAGTTTACTGCTGTAATAGGCCTGATTGGTTTTACCCTGCTGATCAATAAACAAATAGATTTTATCCAAAATAAAGACTTGGGTTATAATAGTGAGCAAACTTTGGTGATTAAAGTTCCTCAAAATAATGAAAAAATAAACATATTAAAACAAGAACTGAAAAATGATAAAGCCGTAATCAGTGCTGCAGCTGTTCGTCACTATCCGGGCTATAGACTACAAGATATGACTTTCTCTAATGCCGAGGATTCCTTTCCTTTTAAGTTTGGATTTATTGAGGCTGATGCCTTAGAAACATTAGATATCCCTGTTATTCAATATTTTCATCCCGATAAAGAAAGGGCAAAAGGAGGATGGTATATCAATGAGACTTTCTATCATCAATTGCAGCAAAAGTATAGTGAAGAACAAATCAGCAGTAGTCAATTTCCTGTTGACGAGAATGCGGAAGATAGGGGGGAGCAAGAGTTCTTAATATTGGGCGTCATCGGAGATTTTCATTATGAATCCTTACATCACAATATTGAAAGTTTTGCTTTCCATATTCCTGATGATGAAAGAATGGGATTTCGTTTTGTTTTGGTCAAATTCTTCCATAATGAAGCCCATCGTTTGATCAAATTAGTAGAACAGAAGCTAGCTGAGGTTTTTCCTGGTCAACCTGTACGCTATCATTTCATGCAAGAAGAAGTGCAAGAACAATATGAATCGGAAAGCGTTTTACTAAAGCTCATCAATACTTTTTCCATCCTCAGCATCTTAATAGCCTGTTTCGGATTAATTGGGCTTTCTGTTTTTATATCAGAACAAAGAACAAAAGAAATTGGCATTAGAAAAGTGAATGGAGCTTCCATTAGCGAAGTACTATTATTATTGCTTAAAGATGTGGTGATTTGGATTTCGGTATCCTTTATTTTGGCCACTCCACTTTCCTATTTTGCCATGAGAAAATGGTTAGAAAATTTTGCCTATAAAACAGATATCTCCTGGTGGATATTTCTTTTGTCAGCTGCAATAGCTTTTGTTATCGCATTGATAACAGTGAGTTGGCAAACCATCAAAGCAGCCAGAAAAAATCCAATTGAAGCATTGAGATATGAATAGCTTATAATATAAAACATGATACTAAACTATATAATATCAGCATTTAAGCATTTGTGGAAGAACCGTTTTTTCACCCTTATAAACTTGATTGGTTTATCTATTGCTCTATTTATTGCATATAATGCCCTTGTTTATATACTATTTCAATTCAGCTTTAATAAGCATCACGAAAAAATTGACGACATTTATCTGGTGGAATCATACTTGACGGACTTCCAAATGTCTCGTTCTCGAGTTGCCTATAAAGTGGCTCAAACTTTATGTGATGAATTTCCAGAGATTGAGACTGCTACTAAATATAGTTATTTGAAGAGCGTAAAAGTTGAACATAATAATGAGGTTTTCAATGCAAAGGAATTCTATGCTGTTGATGAAAATATATTGGATGTTTTTTCAATTCCATTGCTTTCACAAAATGGGCAGGAAGTTTTATTATCAGATAAAAGCTCTATTCTTATTTCTGAAGAAATGGCGAAGAAGTATTTTGGGGATAAAAATCCTGTTGGTGAATCATTAAAAATAAATACTAGGAATGGCCAATTAGTTTTCATCGTTCAGGCTGTTTTTAAGGATACTCCTTTAAATTCTACTTTTCGTCCGAGCTATATGGTGAATCAAGAAAATGCTTTTAATTTTTTCGAACGCTATAGCGATGAAAAGGATAAGCAGGATATTATGGATAATTGGACCAGGAGAGATTGGTTTACCTATATCCTGTTATCACCAAATGCAGATATTGATAATTTAAATTCAAAATTAGAGGGATTCCTTTCTAGAGTGGCTGGAAAAGGTTTAAAAATAGAATTGAAAATCCATTCTTATAAAGAACTCTATATTGATTATTATATGGATTTTGAAGTGTTATATGTTCTTTTAATACTTGCACTATTGGTCATCTTTGTAGCTTCAGCAAATTATATCATACTTAATTCGGCTTTATCCATCAACAGAAATAAGGAAATTGGAATAAGAAAGGTAATGGGCGCAAAACCCAAAGATATAAAGAAACAATTCCTTGGGGAGTCCATTATTCTTTCCCTATTGGCTTTACCATTAAGTATCTTATTGTTTAAGATATTTCTTCCAGATATTACCTCCCTTTTAAAGATTCCACTTGATTTTGTCAATCTGAATTTCTTTAGTTATTTTCCTTATTTCTTACTATTAAGTATTGTGATTGGGCTTTTGTCGGGTATATATGTTTCCTATAAGCTTTCCAATCTCCTTGTTGTTGATGTGCTGAAAGTCAAGTATAAAAAGCTTTCGACGAAGAGCGTTTTTCGAAAATCATTAATAATTTTTCAGTTATGTATTGTGATTTCACTTCTCATTATTCTTTTTGCGATTAGGCTGCAATTGAACTATAGTCAAGAGAAAGACATGGGTTTTGATAAAGATGATATTATCATATTAAACCTTCCCCGTGGATCGGGAAATACACAAGCTTTTCTAGATGGAATACTTGCAAATCCAAATGTAAGAAAAGCTGCTTTAGCTATGGATGGTCCTCCTACAAGTTCGTCTATGAGTTTTATGGTGCCACGATTTGATCAACCTGAGGAAGAAATTTTGCTTGAAGCAATGGGAGTGGATCATGGTTTTTTAGAGGTTTTTGATTTTAAACTCATAGAAGGCAGATACTTTTCAAAACAATTCACTTCAGATAAGAATGCTGTTCTCTTGAACGAAACCGCTGTTGAAAGTTTGGGTTTGACAGATCCCCTTGGAAAGAAAGTAATAGGAAAGGAAGTAATTGGGATTATTAAAGATTTTCATTTTCATTCTATGCATAGAGAGATTCCAGCATTAGTCATTAAACTAGGAACAAAAAAATATCTTTCTGAAATTGCTATAAAGCATGAGCCCAATTCACAAGCTGATATCATAGATGATGCAAAGAAGCAATGGGAGGAAACTGGAAAAGTTGGAAATTTATCGGTTCGAACTTTCGATGAAACATTATCTCAGCTTTATGAGCAGGAGAAACTTTATACCCATGTGATTGCCATCATCACCTTGATCATTTGTTTAATTGCTTTATCAGGTTTGTTTGGTTTGAGCCTATTTATGATTCGTAGCAAACAACGTGAGCTTGGCTTGAAAAAACTTTATGGAGCTTCCATTCGGTCTATTCAATATTCATTGTTTAGAGAGTTTTCTTATCAAGTGTTATGGGCATTTCTTATAGCCATTATACCTTCCTATTTTGTGGTAAGTAAATATCTAGAGCAGTATGCTTATAAGACACCATTAAATATTTGGATTTTTATTTTGCCTGGCATCATCACCTATTTGGTGGTTTCCATGGCTGTGATTTATTATGTAAACAAAGCTGCCAGAACCAATATCATTCAAATATTAAAAGAAGAATAGAAAGAATTATACTGCATGAATCAAATAAAGATATGCATTAGGAATTTCAAGCACAGTCCCATGTTGCTGTTTATTAATGTCCCAGGTTTGGCAATCGGTTTGGCTGCTTTTATTCTAATCATTGCCATCATAAACTTTATCAACCAATTAGGTTCCGAAGTAGTGAAAACCTACCTCAGAAATCATATCTATTTTATTCGATCTAATGATCATCAAATACTACTCTATGAAAAACGATCTAATACATTCCTATTTTTCTTAAAATATAATATTTCATTACCATCCATTAAAAGAGCTTGTATTTATTCGGAATATTGGCATTTCGTTGGGTTTTTAGACGAGCTGCCCTTGGGCGCAAAGTTGAGTTCATTATCAATTATACCAAAGTACTAATTTCAAACTTCTAAAAAATGAGAACAAAAAATATTTTTAGTTTACTGGCATTGGGATTAATTTCCATGAATTTGATTTCACAAGAAATAACGATTGATTATTTAGGCCAAACTCCACCAACAGATGTTCCAGAGATTTTTGCCCCTGGTATTGTTTCATTAAGTGATAGGTATGAATATGGATTAGCTGTTTCACCGGATGGAGAAGAAATTTTCTTTACTTGTTCATCGCCCGGTGATGGCTTAATGAGAATTGTTAAGGATGGTGATACATGGTCTTCGCCACAAGTTGCAAACCTAAGAAATAGTAATATTTGGGAGTATGAAGCATTTTATGCACAGACAGGCGATAGTTTGTTTTTTACTTCAGAAGATGCGAACAAACAGCAATTATTTTATGTGACAAAAACTGAATTAGAGTGGGGAGAAGCAAGCAAATTAAATTCAGTTGTAAATGACGATGATGTTATGTGGTCTAGTTTCTCTGAAAAAGGGAATATGTTTTACACCAAAATAAGTGATTTTAGTTCCTACTGTTCAAAAAAAGTTAATGGAATTTATCAGGCTGGCGAAAAAATTACAAGCGGCACTCATCCTTACGTATCCTCTGACGAATCTTTTTTCCTCTATAATGCAAGCGGCGATATTTACATTAGGTTTAAAAATATCGATGGAATAACATGGGATTCTGCAATCAAATTAGATAGTAGTATAAATACTACATATTTAGAGACTTGTCCGTCGCTGTCGCCTGATGGAAAGTATATGTTTTTCAGTCGGTACAACGATTTTGGAGATAAAAGCGACATATATTGGGTGAGCACTGCTTTTATTGATGAGCTATTAAATCCAACAAATTCAGTCATTCATGTTATTGAGCAAAACATCCAGATTTTTCCCAATCCAACAAAAGGTATATTGAGCATTTCGTTTGGTGAACAACCATATAAAAATGCAATTGTTGAAATAACCAATATTGAAGGTAAACAAATATTATCAAATACTTTCCAAAATATTACAGATGCAACAATTGATATTACTGGCAATCCGAAAGGTATTTATCTTATAAGTATTAGCATAGATGGAAATAGTATTCATGAAAAAAATTTTATGGAATGATAATATTAAATCCTAGCACTCAACACAAAAGCATATAAAAAGTAGCAGATGGAAGGAGTTTAAGTAACTAAATACTTTGAGTATTCAAGTTTCTCATAGCTTTTTGATAAAATGCATTATTTAAAGAATTTACCATCCAGGTATTGATAGCCTTCGTTTTCGCTAGTTCTGGGGCATATATCATCATATCAGAATATATGAAAATGTATGCTTATCCTACTCCTTTATATGCTTGTATAGTTATATTACCTTGTATTATTACCTTTCTATTCAAAATTTCATATATAACAAAGCCAGTTAACAGAAATAATTACAGGCTTTATATACAATATTTAAAGTATTTATATTTTACGAAACAAGAAGAATAGACTGCCACTTGATGTTTAGCTTTGTAGTGGCCTATTGCTAAAGACGAATGTTCCATTATGCTCATCGAAACCAAAACCACTAAACATACAGGAGATGTTAAGTCTCCCATCACCAAATCTATTCAAGAACAATCTTATTAAATCGGTTTCGTAACCTTCCTCATTGCCACTCAAAGCTTTTCATCTAAACTTACTTCGTTAAATTAATTAACTAAGGGACGATAACTGTAAAATATACATACACTCAGTGTAAGATATCTTTACACTAATTTCTGTATACCTCTTCCAGAATAGGTCTATGTTGTTCTTATCCTGTATTTTACGGTCATTGGCATAGCAATTGATTTAATTATATCAACAATATGAACACAGTATAAAAGTATTAACTAAGTATTTAGTTAATGGCAAGGCCATTGTTCTCTTTCTGTAATCAGCTAATTACTTAGTTATAGATTAACACTAAAACGATGAAAAAAGTAGCTATAATCACATTGTTTTGTTTTTTTATTTGCTCATGCTTCGCTCAAACAATTGTATGGAAAGAAGTAGCATCTCTACCGGAAGCTTATAGTGGCGGAGAAGCCGTAAGCCTGAACAATGAAGTCTATTTTGTGGCAGGATGTACCAAAACTACTAGAAGCAGTGCGTCTTTTTACAAATTCAATCCTCAAAAGAATCAGTGGACAAAACTGGCAGATATTCCAGCCCCCGCAACAAATTTTGCACTAGCAGCTGTAAATGGAAAAATTTATGCCATTGGAGGGGATCAATTTCAAGATGCTAATCGAGAATACAATCCAAAAACCAATAGCTGGAAACTACTCAACCCAATGCCCACTGCACGTCAGCATATCAACTGTGGCGTTTATGAAAATAAAATTTACATTTCCGGAGGACTCACTTCTTGGAAAAACATCACACAAAAACATGAAGTATACGATGTACCAACTGATTCATGGTCAGAAAAAACAGAAATTCCCTATTTAGTGCAAAATGCTTCTGTTGTTACTATTGATTCTCTCATTTATGTAATAGGGGGTGCAGGTGCAAAAGAAGATATTTGGGGAGATGTATGGACTGTTGAGACTTACAATACCAAAACAAATAAATGGAAACATATCAATGATTTACCAAAACTGCTATTTGGAACAGCTGCTGTTGTGGTGAACAAAGAAATCATTGTTCTAGGTGGGCAGACCTTGATAGATGGTAAGGAAGACACCTCAAAAAAGGTTTTTATTTATAAAGTTAAATCTGACCAATGGATAGAAACAACTCCACTACCCATAAAAAATGTGTTTTTTGCATGTACCACAATCGAGAATAAATTATATGTAATAGGTGGAACAGTAGGTGGCAACCCCAATTGGGATAACTACGCTGAGGTTTATGAAGGGGAGATTATTGATAAGTAATATGGTTAATGACACAATGGACATGAAATAAATATCCTTTTGAAAAAATAATATAAAATGAAAACATTTAAGCTCTTTTTAGTCATTATTCAATTGTGCTTTGGTTCATCGTTATTTGCACAACAAAATGAGATAATCCCTCATTTATCAAAAGCTAATGACTCCAATTTATGGGTTTTGCATAATAGAGAGGTTCATATTGGTAATGAAGTTCATTTAGATGGAAAACCTGGAAATGGATTATATTGGATTAAAGAACCCCTATTTACAAATGGAAGAATTGAGCTTGATATTAAAGGAAAAGATGAGCGCGGGAAAAGTTTTGTGGGATTGGCTTTTCATGGTTTAAACGATAGCACCTATGAAGCCATATATTTTCGTCCATTTAATTTTAATAACCCAGATAGAAATACACATGCTGTCCAATACATATCTCATCCTGAATATCCTTGGTATAAACTAAGACGAGAGCATCCTGAAATATATGAAAACACCATATCTCCAGTTCCAGAACCCGTAGATTGGTTTCACGTGACCATAATCATTGAATACCCTAATGTGAATGTATTCGTGAACCATTCAAAGAAACCATCTTTAACTATCGAACAACTGATTTCACGAAGAGAAGGTTGGATAGGGTTTTGGGTGGGAAATAATTCTGAAGGATATTTTAAAAACTTAAAAATTACTCCTGAATAATAAAAAATAAATATGAAAAGAACAGCAATAATAGTATTTCTAATACTGAGCTATTTTACGGTTTCAACCTATGCTCAACAAAACAAGGTTGATGTTAGCTATGTTGGAAATTCTGGGTTTTTAATAAATATTGGTGATAAAAAAATACTTATCGATGCCCTTTTCAAAGGTTTTGAAGGCGATTATATATTGCCTCAGAAAATTCAGGATAAGCTAATAAATGCTAAGGTTCCTTTCGATGATGTGGATTTAATTTTGGTGACCCATGCTCATGGTGACCATGTTGATTTGGATATGGTAAAGCAATATATGCAAAACAATCCGAAAACAGTTTTTGCATCAACTCAACAATTGATTAATGTTCTCACTGATTCAACCAATCGTTGGATTGGATTTAACCCAACAAAAGAAAAACCTGAGAGTAAGGTAATTGGAGACATCAAGATAGAAGCCTTTTACCTTCCTCATGGTCCAGATTCAAGAATAATAAACAACGGTTTCCTGATTACTGTAAACGGAATCTCATTTTTTCATACCGGCGATGTTGACTTTGATCAATTTACTTTTGAAGAGTTTCAATCACTTCAGCTACAAGAAAGAAAAATTGATCTTTCATTTATTCAACATTTCTACCTTACTAGTGATTCCATTTCCAGACAGTTTGTGACCAAAGGTATCGGAGGTAAATACATTATTCCCATTCATTATCATTTTACAACACCTATTTTCGACAGCATATTAATAAAACAAAATTATCCTGAAGCGATCCTTTTCAATGAAGAATTGCAAACTTGGCATATGCCAACTAAGAATGATGAAAAATCAACCTTAGGGGAATACTATTTCAATCAGCCTCCTCCTGGCGATTCAGCTGTTGTTTTTGCTCCTGGTATTATTTCTTTGTCCAATCGTTTGGAATCCAACATTGTTTTCAATCCCGATGGCAAAGAGTGTTACTTTGGAGTACTTGAAATAAAAGACAGACAAGTTTCCTACAAAATTTATCAAAGCATATTTGATAACAACAAATGGACAGAACAGACAGAAGCTCCGTTTTCATTAAACCAGAATATTAGTGATCCTCTTCTGTCGGCGGATGGACAAAAACTCTACTTCAATAAAGAGGGTGATATTTGGATGATTAACCGTATTTCTGATGGATGGAGCGCAGCTGAAAAACTTCCAGCCCCCATCAATTCTGATGCTTATGAGGGCAATATTACTGAATCCGCCGATGGAGTTATTTATATTTCTTCCAGGCGTCCGGAAGGATTTGGCGGAATTGATAATTGGAGGATAAACCGCCTACCCGATCAATCTTTGCAAGCAGAGAATCTTGGACTGTTGATGAACTCCCTCTATTTTGACTACAGCCCCTTTATTGCCCCTGATGGTTCCTATCTTATATTTGGTTCCTATCGCGCGCTTAGAGATGGGCTTCTCTATATAAGTTTTAATGAAGGAGATGATAATTGGACTATACCTATCAATATGAATCGCTGTGGTGCTAAAGTCAATAATGCAACGGCTCACCATAGCAACCCCTCCCTTTCGCCCGATGGAAAATATCTGTTTTTTAGACGTCACGAAGCAGATACTGTTATGGATGTGTATTGGGTAAGTGCAGAAATACTTAAGCCGCTTAAAGAGAAAGCTTTGCAGGAATATTCCTCACAAAAATTAACCCATCTAAAAGGTGACTACCTCGGTCAAACTCCTCCTGGAAACATACCAGAGGTATTTGCCCCTGGGATCGTATCAATAGCCTCAACAATTGAACATGGATCGCCAACATTTTCTCCTGATGGCAATGAAGTATTCTGGCAAGTTAATAGTGCAAATCAGAAAACAATACTTTGCTTGACCATGAGACGTGAAAAAAATGTGTGGACAGCTCCAAAGATATCACCATATGACAGTAGTCCGGTTTTTTCACCTGATGGCTATCGGCTTTATTACCTTCCTTTTGGTGAAGAAAATGGTGAAAAAGACGGCCCCCATTTTGTAGAAAAAGAAGGTGAGTCCTGGAGTTCGCCAGTATGCATGGATCTTATCAAGCGTTTTCCCGAAATAAAAGCAGTATATAATCATTCATTTACAAACAGTGGTACGCTCTATTTTTTGGGCCATGCAGAAGGATACTGGAATAATTTCGCCATTTATCGTTCTGAATTAATTGATGGTGAGTATGCTCAGCCTGAATTGCTTCCAGGTAGTATAAACATTCCGGGAGAGATACGTAATTGGACTCCTTTTATTGCTCCCGATGAGTCCTACCTCTTATTTTCTTCCAGCCGAGCTAAAGACAAAAATGATACTGGCGACATATACATTAGTTTCCGAAATGTAGATGGAGACTGGACAAGCCCCGTTTCATTGGGCGAAGAAGTAAATTCTGAACGCCCTGAACGTTTTCCTTCTGTCACACCAGATGGCAAATATTTATTCTTTTCACGATTTGTTTCCAAATACAATGAGGATGTTATGTGGGTGAGCGCAGAAATAATTGATGAACTCAAAGTAAAGAATAATAAAAAATAAGAATATGAAAAAAATGAAATTTAAAACAAACAGGAGAAAAACACTTATTCTTTGGATTTTAATTATTCCGGTAGTTTTCTTTGGACAAAATAACACTGAACAACTTTTTGAACCAAGGCAAGTCAAAGCAGATATTGACACCCTGATTTCCAAAATGAAGGATATTCATCCCACATTTCAAGTCCATTACAAGGCAACTAACCTAGAAAGCAGTATAGACAGCATTAAGAAGAGTATCACCAAACCCATGTCTAAGTTGGATTTTTTTAGGATAATGCAACCCATTGTTTCTATTGATGGTCATACAACACTTTTATATAATGGACCATTATACGATAAAGAAGATAGTCCATTGTTTCCTTTTAAAGTGATTATTTACAACAACGCACTTTACATCAAAGAAAATCTCTCTGAAAATGAAACGCTCGTTAAAGGCTCACTTATTGACAAGATCAATGGAATTTCTTCAGAAACGATCATCCATAAGCTGTACAAGTATATTCGTGGCGAAAAAGAGGCTTATCAAGCAAAAAAGCTCGAAGAAAGTTTTCATGTTTTTATGGCTTTGGTTTATGGCTCTTTTTCTGATTTTAGTATTACTGTAAATAAATCTAAATATCATCTAAAAGGTACTAATTGGAATGCTTTTCAGGAGGCTTCAAAACCAAAATTTGAGTTACGCTTTTATGATGATGACATCGCCTATATTTATAAAAGAATGTTTTTTCCACCGCAAGATTTCATGCATTTCATGGATTCTGCTTTCACCATAATCTCTGAGAAAAAAATTAATCATTTGATCATTGACAATCTTATTGGTGGAGGGCTTACTGATCTTGCTGACTCCCTGATAACTTATTTTACAGATAAGCCATTCAATATGATGGAAATGAAAAAAACCAAAGTAAGTGACTTGACAAAAGAATTTATTGAAGATAAAAAACCAAAAGGTAGTATTCAGGATGATTATTTTATTGAGAAATACGCTAAACATAGTTCTGATTGTGAAAATCGCTTTTCCGGGAAAACCTATATTCTGACAGGCCCACGGTCTTATTCGGCAGGCACCTGTTTTTCCGCTGCAGCTAAATGCTATCAGAGTGCCACAATCGTTGGCGAAGAATCAGGACAACCCCTTTTGAGTAATGGCGATCAGAACCAGTTTGTGTTACCTGAAACGAATATGTCCGTTGTAACGGCGCTTTCAATAGTTTATATGCCCTGTAATAATGATGATACTATACAAGGTGTGCTCCCTGATTATTACTGTGCACCTACATTGGATGATTTGTTAAACGACAGGGAGTACACCCTTGAATATACATTGCAATTGATTAGAGAAAGTAAATATTAAGATTATGAAAAAACGATCCATTATAGCTTTAGCAGTATCGATGTTACTTTTTAATGCTTGTACTACAAATTACACTTCTAACGATTACTTGGAAAAAGTATTAAATAATCTGGAAACAATAGAATCTGCAACATACAATATCGTTTCTGAGAACTGGCCACCGGGAGATACTGTAGCTTCAGAGACTTATTATTCCTTTGTGAAAGAGTATGATTACCCATCAGATACAACAATAGGTTCAAAGTTTGTAAGACTCAATGGTTCCGATACTTCAATTCTTGAATTCTGCTATGATGGTGAAATGAGAGCGCTCGTGTATAAGGACGAAAAAAGAGTGGTGCTTGACAGTTTTAATGTAAATCCCAAGCCAATCAGGACTTTGACACCACCATTTTTTAATTATACAGAAAGCATTCTTAAATACGCGCTTGAAACAGAAGATAGTATATCGTTGGATATAAAAGATCTGGGAGATATTGTTTATTTGAAACTTACGATTTATGAGGAAAATCAAGTGGAGTTCTTTGGAAAAGCTTTCCACATGCCAATAACACCCTATACTTTTGGAGAAAATACATCTATTTATGAAATGTGGATAGACAAAACGAACGACCTTCCTTTTAAAACGAGGAGAGAAATGTATCACAATATTTCTGTTAGAGTTCGAAAAGACTATAAACTGAATAATATTGATATAAAAGACTTTAAAGCTTCGGACTATTTCCCTGAGGATTATCGAATCCAACCCTATAGATTGGGAGGAAAAAGAAAGACGAAAAGTGAGCTAATTGGCAAAGAAGCCCCCGACTGGACTTTGCAAACCGGAGATCAATTACCCTTCTCTTTAACAGATCTAAAAAGTAAAATTACGATGATCCAATTTACCAGTGTGAGCTGCGGACCTTGTAAAGCTTCCATTCCATTCCTTAAAGAACTGCCTTCCATTTATAAAAAAGAAGATTTTGATTTTGTATCCATTGAGTGCACCAGCAGAAATTCGAATGTATTAAAAACCTATATGAATAGAAATCACTTCGACTACAAGTTTTTGTTATCGACCAAAGAAGTATTGAAAAGCTATTCCATTGGTTCTTTCCCTGTGTTCTTTATCCTTGATGAGAATCGAATCATAAGAAATGTCATTTACGGATATGGAAAAGGAAGCACCGATAATGAAATTCGTGAGGCCATTGATAAGCTGATATAAATTTAAAAATCAATAAAACGATTTATATGAAAACAAAATTAATTTTTGCTGCACTATTTTGGGGATTAATAACAACAAGTTCATTTTCTCAGGCAATTGTATGGAACCCCAAAGCTGAACTTCCGGCCCAAATATATAGTGGATCAGCTGTTAGTTGTCAGGGTAAAGTTTACTTTATCGGTGGACAAATAGATATAGGATCCACTGATTATATTGTGTCAAATATGATTTTCGAATATGATTTGGCAACGGATGAGTGGATTGAAAAACCCAATATGCCGACAGCACGCTATAATCTTGGCGTTGCCGCAGTTGATGGTAAAATTTATGCCATAGGCGGTGATAGTTTTCTTGATAAAAATGAAATGTATGACCCTACGACAGAAACCTGGCAAACACTCACTCCTATGCCCACAGCCCGGCAACATATAAAAGCCGCCGTTGTAAATGGTAAAATATATATTATCGGTGGATTATTGGTCAACTATTCGCAAGTTTCATCCAAGAATGAAGTATATGACCCACAAACAGATACATGGGAAGAGATGGCTCCTATTCCTACACCAAAACACAACTATGCAAGCATGGTTTACAATGATAAAATCTATATTTTTGGAGGAAGCACACAGAATGGCGGAAATGTTTGGGTTCAAACATCCACTGTAGAAGTGTATGATCCGTCTACTAACACTTGGGATACTTCTGTCTCGCTACCTTCTGTCAGGTTTAATCCCGGAATAGGCTTCCTCAACAATAAGATCATCATTACTGGCGGTATTTCAGGTAATGAAACTTTAAGTGATGTTGATGTTTTTGATCCTGTATCGAACACCTGGAGCGAAGGTACTTCTCTACCTATGCAAATCGTTGCCATGGGCTCTACAACTTTAAATAACAAAATCTACATTATAGGAGGCTCGAATGGACCGGGAGCTTGGATTGGATATAATTCGGTTTATGAAGGAGCTTTTGATGAATCAACTGGAACTGACCAAATAGCAAATATGGAAAATCATTTTAAACTGTATCCAAATCCTACGAAAGACTATTGTGAGATAAAGTACGATGGGGCTAAAATTGAGTCGGTTTTAATAATGAATGCTCAAGGAACCGTCGTTTACACTAAGAAATTAATTATGCTTCATCCGAGAATTAATGTTTCCGAATTAAACGATGGATTTTATTATGTAAAAATCCATACAACAGACAATGAAGTATATACGTCGAAATTGCTTAAGATCCAATAAATCTCATTGCAAATTTGACCGTGTTGAGTTGCAATATGGCTTGTTATTGGTTTTTAGAGTTTCTCAAAATAAAACCATAAAATATTGAAATACTAAAGAATGAATTGATCATATTAATAAATAGAACTAAATCAACATGAAGAAAATACATTTACTAATAACAGCAGCACTCCTCCTGGTATGCATTCAAAATTCGCATGCACAAAACATTCTGGAAAGACCTTATAAACCTTTGGACAAAGAATTTCTTAGTTTCACAAAAATGCTTAAAGAAGTAGATGAAACTGACTATCTGAAATCCATAGATTTATGTACGAAGGCCCTTGATCAATTTAAGGATATGAATATTAGAAATAATCTGATATTTTGGGAATTATCCTTCCATTATGCGAGTTTGAAACAATACGATAAATGCCTGGAAATACTAAAACTCGGGCAGGATGAAGGCTTGTTCTATTATACAAGAACAGGCGATCGTGCTTTTCCTCCTTATCTCAAAGAATTAGAGAAACTTCATGGATATGAGGCATTGATGGCGAAAAATAAGGAGCTTATGGATGCGGCTAATCGGCATAAAGCTTATGAATTTATGGTTCAGCTTCCAACAGACTATAATAAAAATGAAACCTATCCTTTGATGTTTATAATGCATGGTGGGATTGGAAACATTCCCAATTCACAGTTCAAGTATATCTCAGAAAAGCTGGAAAAAGATTTTATTGTAGCCTATAGCCAGGGAGATGTTTTTTTGGGTTCATTTTCCAAAGCTTATGACCATGAAAATTGGGAAGCCCCATTAGTAAATATTTATCAGGAGATCATTTCAAAATATGCGGTCGACACCACTCAAGTCATCATAGCTGGGCCTTCTGCCGGTGGCTATCGCTCTTTAATACTCGGACTCAACAATAGCGTTCCTGCCAAAGGATTGCTCTTGTCTTTTGCCGTATACCCAATCGAGTTAGACAGTACATTATTTTTAAATGCGGCAGAGAGAGGACTTAAGGTAGCACTGCTTTGCGGGGAGAATGATTGGGCCATTCAACAACAAAAGAAACTAGGATATTTATTAGATCAATACGGAATAAGGAATCGGTTTGTGGTCTTCCCGGAAATTGGTCATGGATTCCCCGAAAACTGGCCCTACTATTTAGACACTTCTGTTGATTTTATTTTAAAAGAAGATGAAAATAATTAATTGAGAATATGAGAAAATCTGTTCAATTGGTGAATAAGTAAAAACGAAAATTAATAAAGATAAAGTCATGAAAAACCATTTTTTTATTTTAATACTATTTATTGCAATGGGATGTAATGTTGAGCAAAAGGATAATGAAAACGAAGAAGCTGAATTTCCTAAATTAACGGGTAAATATATGGGGCAAAAAGAGCCGGAGCTTTCTCCTGAAATATTTGCTCCCAATATTGTATCTACCGGAATGTCAGAATTAAATGCTTGTTTTTCCCCAGACTATACAGCGTTTTTCTTCTCTGTCGTTATGCCAGGCAACAATTTTGTGATTATGTCCATGAAATACGATGGTCAGCAATGGTCAGCACCAGAAGTAGCCAATTTTTCGGGTGAATACTCCGAAGCAGACCCTTTTATTACAGCCGATGGGAAATGGTTGTACTATGTATCCAAACGCCCCACCGACAGCTTACAAATCCCCAAAACAGACTGGGATATTTGGCGTGTTGAAAATATCAATGGAGAATGGGCTAAGCCTGAACATTTGGAATCAGATATAAATTCAGATAAGGATGACATTTATCCCAGCTTAACAAAGGAAGGAACTTTATACTTTTCATCGGGAAGAGGAGGCGGAAATAACCGGGATATTTATTACGCCAGGAGTAATGGTAGTGGTTTTGAACCAAGCGTAAAATTAAATGATACGATTAATAAATATTGGGAAGGAGATATTTATATTTCACCAAATGAAGATTATATGATTTTCAGAACCTATGGCAGACCTACCGGTAATGGCTTGTACATCACATTCAATAGCGAGGGCGAATGGAGTATTCCTCAAAATATGGGGGAAGAAATTAATAAGACCGGTGGTGAATTTTGCCCAATGGTTGATCCGGACGGGAAGTATTTTTTCTTTACATCAAGCCATATTATAGCAAAGAATGAATCAGACAAGAAACTGA
The DNA here is from genome assembly GCF_013166635.1 of Lentimicrobium sp. S6. Taxonomy (NCBI): domain Bacteria; kingdom Pseudomonadati; phylum Bacteroidota; class Bacteroidia; order Bacteroidales; family Lentimicrobiaceae; genus Lentimicrobium; species Lentimicrobium sp. S6. The sequence goes on from NZ_JABKBZ010000041.1 coordinate 28,631, forward strand.
CTTATCAAAAAGTGATGGATGATTTTATCAACTCATACAAACATCCGGGTATGGGTAGAAATGATATTTATTGGGTGGATGCTAAGATCATAGATAATTATCGAATAAATTGATGAAATTAAAACACTAAAAAACATTAAACAATGAGAAAAACTAACAGAATTGCTGGATGAAGGGAAAACCATTGATGAAATAGTACTTTTTGTCAAGAATGAGGATGTGCTGACAACTCAGTATGATCTACGTGAAACCTGGTTTAATCACTTTGGATATAATCTGATGAACGAAGAAAAAAAGAATGACGCTTTAAAAATCTTCAAATTAAACACAGAATTATACCCTAACGAATACAATACTATTGACAGTTATGGAGATTGCCTTTTACAGCTAGGTGACAAAGAAAACGCCATTAAAGCCTATAAAAAATCTTTAGAATTAAACCCCAAACATGAAAATGCTAAAAAAGTATTGTCGGAACTGGAATAACAGAATATAGCTATGGAAAAACGGAAATTTATTGGGGGGAATGCAGAGATTCTTAATAAATAAGATTTGATTACTTAAAAATGAAATAATCTAGAATAAGTATTCTGGATAAATAAGCGATTTTGAGTATGTCAACAATTCTCAGCTATCAAAATATAAGGAAATAAAAAAATTACTATTAGTGAAAAAGTAGATTTAACAAAAAAAATCAAATCGAAATGAAAAAACAAATATTTATTTTATTAGCAGCACTTATATGTAGTCAAACTATAATTTTTTCTCAAGTAGATGAAGATTTTTACGTAGGCGAAAAACTTTCTTACGAATCTGAAATATTTGAAGAAACGAGAGAACTGTTTGTTAGTATGCCGGCAGATTATGACTCATTGAATTCTTACCCCGTTCTATACATATTATTTCCAAAATATAGTTTTTATCGTGCTAAAGCAGCAGCAAGATATTTAGAAGGGAGTAATGGGATACCAGGAATGATCTTAATTGGTATTTGTGAAAAAGATGGGGCTGAAGTTTTTCCTTTTGAAAATAGACGTTATCGAGGGCAAGGGTTTAAAGGAGACGAGTTCTTAAATTCCATTAAGAATGAGGTAATTCCTTTTGTGGAAAATAAATATTTGACCGATTCATTGCGAATTTTGGCAGGATTTTCAAATAGTGCAATGTTTGCTAATTATATCATGGTAAAGGAACCAGATTTGTTTACTTCCTACATATTTAGTAGCCCAATGATTGGTTGGGGAGATAATTTTGTGCTTCGACAAACAACAGAGTTTTTTAATAGTATAGATCATTTTAATAAAACCGTTTATGTTATTTATGGAGAAAATGATTACGATCATGTGCTTAATCCAATGCCTGCCTATAAAAAACTATTTTCAAATAAAGCACCTGAGGGTTTAAAATGGAAAATAGATGTTTTAGAAGATGAAGGGCATGTACCATTTATTGATGTGTATAATGGCATAGCTTATACATTTAAAGAATTAGGATACAAGCCACAAGAATCAATATTTAATGCTTGTACAGATGGTGATTATGAAACTGTTGAAAAGATACTTGCAGAAAATGTTACTTGGGTTGATTCAACTATTAGCGGAACGGCTACGCTTTTGATAATAGCATCCTATTATGGGCATGATAGTATAGTAAGGCTGTTATTAGATAACAATGCTGATATAAATTTCCGAGTGTCGAGTAATGGCTATAATTCATTGCAATATGCATTATTTACTAATAAATTATCTACCATTCAATTGTTAATAGATAAGGGTATCGATGTAAATAATTCTGATAATAACCAGCAGACGGCTCTTCACTTGGCTTTGAACAGGAGATCATACAAAGTATATGACGCACTTATGGCTGCAAATTGTGATATGAATGCTCAGTATTCAAATGGAAATACAGCCTTGCATTATTCAATTGAAAACAATTTAGATAGTATTAGCAAATGTTTAATTGATGCAGGTGCTGATTTGAAACTTCTGAATAACAATAAAGAATCAGCGTTATTTATTGCCATTGAAAATAATAATCGTGATTTAGTTGATTTACTACAACAGAAAGGATCAAAATTACCGCAAGACAAACAGAAGAAGAATGAGCTTCTTCAATTTGCCGTTAAAAATAAATTTCAAGCCATTGCAGCAGAGCTTCTTGAAAATGGGGCAGAATTATCGGGTATCGACAGTAAGGGGAGAAATTTATTGCATCTTGCTGCAATAGGAGGAAATCTTGAATGGGTAAATAAACTCCTTGATAAAGAATTTGATGTGAATGTTGTCGATAGTTTGAATAGAACAGCTTTGCACTATTCGGCCGAGCAAAATAATATTGATATAGCCAAATTATTGGTGAAAAATGGAGCAGATATACATAAATTGGATTATACAAATAGAACAGCTTTGGCATTGGCAAATGATTGGGGGAGCACTAAAGTATCTAAATTTTTGATGGATAATGGAGCAAGTGTTTTTAATTCTGATATTATTGAATTAGAAGGAGCAGGTAATGAAAAATCTGAGATTAAAGTTACCTATATTGCTAATATGGGATTTATGGTTTCATCTGCATCAAAAACAGTATTAATTGATGCCCTTTTTGACGAAGATTTTGGTTCTTATTCATTGCCATCAAAACAAATTGTAGAAAAGATCAATCAATTAGAGAAACCTTTTAACTCTGTTGATCTTATGCTTGTTACACATGATAATGGAGATCACTTCTCGACTAACATGGTGGCTGAGTATTTAACGAAAAACAAAAAAGCAAAAATAATATGTAATAAAAGCGTTTCGTCGAAATTGAAGGAAAATAAAAATAGTAAAGTTGATAGCTCGCGAATTGTTGGAATTACTCCTGAAATGTATAAGTCTGTTGACACTAAGGTTAATGGTATTGAAATAAAAGTTTTGAGGTTAAGACATAGTGAAGGAGATGGACGAACTGAAAATATTGGATTTTTATTTGACTTGGATGGGATGAAAGTATTGCATGTTGGAGATGCTACGGGAGGAGTTTGGAAAGGAGCTGTTGTTAATGGAATTGAAGAATATGATGCAATAGGCCTTAAGAATATGCAAATTGATGTGGCCATTTTAAACAGAGGATCCTTATGGGGCATTGATGCTCCCGGGATCGAAATTATTGAGAAATATATCAAACCGAAACACATTATTCTAGGTCACTTTTCAATAGGCAACAAAGATGGTGAAGACGAGGTTATTCAAACTATAGAGAAATTAAAAGATAGTTTGCCAGGTGTCACAATTCTTGTAGAGTCAATGCAAAACATTATTATCAAAAATAATTGACGGCCAAAAAAAAGTAGTATTGAAAATCCAAACTAAATAATTCATCAAAATGAAACAAGCATGATTAAAATAATTATTAATCTCACACGACAATGATTATTTTATATCATGCGGTTCCATCTGACCAATAAAAACAAAAAAATAAACAGATGAAAAATATTCCATTACTAATACTAGTAACCTTTATATGGGTTAGCTGCACTCAAACAGATAAAAACTTTCTTGAATCAAAAGATGCCTATTTTGGACTTACCCCTCCTGGCTTAACTCCTGAAGTCTTTGCCCCTGGTATCGTTTCCGATACTAGTTGGCGTGAGCATTGTCAGTTGGCAATTTCGCCTAATGGTGATGAAATTTACTGGTCGAAATTTGCAAATGATGTTACTGAGCAGATCTATTTCTCTAAATTTATAAATAATAAATGGACAAAAGCGAAACTAGCAGATTTTATAAAGGACGATTTAACGCTTGTGAATGGCCAGCCTACTTTCTCTCCCGACGGAAACAAATTGTTCTTCTATTCCAGAAATCGCCCTGGCGGTTTTGGCTATATAGATGCCTGGTATGTTGAAAGAACGGAAACTGGATGGAGCAAACCCATCAATGCAGGAAAACCATATAATTCAGAAAAAGATGACCGTCCACCAATAATTACTAAATTGGGTAATGCATATAATATGGGAAGGGATTTCATTAATAATAAAGAAGAATTTCTCAAATTCAATTATGCTGACGGTAAATTTTCTGATCCAAAAACAGTGAGTATTTATAAGGATTTTTCATCTTGGTGGCCATTGTTTATTTCACCGGATGAAAGCTATATTATTTTTCCTTCAAATCATGAAAGTGGTTTTGGTGGTCTTGATTTGTATATCAGTTTTAAAGACAAAAATGATAATTGGGGACATCCAATAAATATGGGAGCTGAGATTAACTCTAATCTAACTGAACGTTTTCCTGTCGTATCTCCTGATGGAAAGTATCTGTTTTTTATGCGGCATACAAAAACCTGGGATATTTTTTGGGTGAGTGCAAAAATAATTGATCGAATAAGAAAATAAATAATGACACAATTATGAATAAAAAACATGACATATTAACCGCAAAATTTTTCAAAGTAATAACTATTGGTCTTGTGATAATTGCATTGCAAGTTAATATTGTCAAGGCTCAGGTATCATTAATAACAAATGGGCAAAACATACAAACTACTAATTCCTGGGATATCAAACTGGTAGATATTAACGGGGATGGCCATTTGGATGCATATTTGGGTGGCAAAACATGGCTAAACAATGGGAATGGAAAAATTTCTGAAACAGATCTCAGCTTTGGCTCTGGTATTTTTGCAAGTTTTGGAGACCTCAACGGTGATGGATTTATAGATGTTGTCAGCCAGGATAGCATTTATCTTAATGATGGGGACAATCATTACGAATTCAAAATCAAGCTTTCCTCCGATATTTTAATGTACTCGTCTGTACTAGTAGATGTGGATAAGGATGGAGATATGGACATTATCAGTTGTTCTCAAACTACCGACAGAATTCTAATTAACGATGGCAAAGGCAATTTTACGAATACAGGGAAAAGCCTTGGAGGTTGGGGACAGGCAAGCTATACTTTCGGCGATATCAATAGTGATGGTTTTACCGATATCTATGTGGCTATTCCTCACACCCCTCCTCCTGCAATGAAGCATTCTGCAAACAAAATTTGGTTGGGTAGTGCCGAAAAGAAGTTTACTGAAAGGAGCCATGATATTTCTGGTGCAGTAAGTCGAAATGCACTTCTATGTGATTTTGATAATGATGGCTACATGGATTTATTTCTTGCCAGTAATAGTGAAGCCGGAAATATGATATTTTTTAATGATGGAAAAGGAAACTTTACAGATAGCGGACAAAAACTTGGTGATAATTCCGGTTCTGCAAAAACCGCTGATTTTGACAGCGATGGTGATTCTGATTTATTTATCTGCCATGGCAAAGTTCCTTTTGGCGATGGAGCCCCCAACAAAGTTTGGCACAATGACGGTAAAGGACACTTTAGAGATAGTAAGCTTAGTTTGGGAAATTCAAATAGTGCAGCAGTAGCGCTGGGTGATATGAATAAAGATGGTAAAATAGATGCTGTTATTGTAAATGTAAAATTAGACCCTAAGAATAGCTATGCCTCTGTTCCTTGTCCTGTGGAAATATGGTTTAACAATGCTTTCGAAAGTAATAATTTAAATGAATCAAAAGATGCATATTTCGGTTTAACACCTCCGGGATTAATCCCAGAAGTCTTTGCTCCCAGAATAGTTTCAATAGATACCACAATTGAACATGGATCGCCAACATTTTCTCCCGATGGAAAACAACTTTTCTGGCAATCTAACCTACGCCATACAGGCAAGGAAACAGAAGTTTTCCTAAAAACCATGCGTTGTATTGAGGGTCAATGGACAGAATCTGAAATGTCACCTTTTGGAGGCATGCCTGCATTTTCCCCCGATGGTCAGCAAATCTACTTTATCGCCTTGGATACCGAAAATGATAAAGGACTATATATGTCCACTAAACAAAATGAGAAATGGAGTGAGCCAAAAAGCCTGAACTTGCTTGCACGATTCCCTGAGCTTAAGTATTTATATGGCCCCTCTGTTACAAACAAAGGAACACTTTATTTCTTTGCACATGCTGAAGGTCTCGAAACCTTGAATAATTTTGGCATTTATCGCTCAGAATTAAATGATGGTGTTTATGAAAAACCCCAATTACTCCCTTCATCCATTAATATGGCCGGCGGAACATTTAATTGGACGCCCTTTATCACCCCCGACGAAAGCTACATTCTATTCTCATCCAACCGCTTAAGCCCAGATAAAGATTTTGGCGATATTTATATCTGTTTCCGGAGTAATAACGGTAATTGGACAGAGGCTATTAATTTAGGAAAGAACATTAATTCTGATCGACAAGAGCGTTTTCCTTATGTATCTCCAGACGGTAAATATCTTTTTTTTACTCGCTGGATTGCCAGAGGTAACGAAGATATTATGTGGGTGAGTTCAAGAATTATTGACGATCTAAAAAATGAAGTTATAAAATAAAGTCAAATAAAGATCATGAAGAAATCGAGTTTTAATATATGAATTTAGCTGCAATAAGATTAAGAGTTAAAAACTAAAAAAATGGACATTAGAAATTACATTGGCATTACATCATTAACTGAAGAAAGAAAGAAACCTTTGATTTACGCATTTATATTCTTCATTCTTTACATATGTGCTTCTATTTTTGGCTCAGAAATACAGAAAATATTGAACTTGGATATGAAGATGGGATGGGTGCAGCAAATTGTAAGTGCCATAATAATACTTCTTTTCGCGTTCTTTTTTAAAGCACCAAGGCAACTATTGGCACTGGTAAAACCAAAAGATAAAAATTGGTTGAAATACACGGTTTTTATTGGCGTGATATTTTCCATATGGAATCTTATTACTTCAGTGTTATCAGATGATCCAAGTGTAAAATTAGGCCTTGAATATTACCTGTTTGAGTTGACAATGCCAAGCTTTTCAGAAGAAATTTGTTTGAGAGGAGCAGTTTTTGGTTTTGTATTGTACTATGTTAAGCAATCAGGTTTATCAAACTTTAAAATCTGGATAATTGTGATCATACAAGTATTACCTTTTGCAATTGCTCATCTATTGCATGTGGAAAGTTTCGGTGAAGGATTAAGAATATTTCTTTTCACATTTTCTGCTGGACTTGGATTAAGTTGGCTAAGAATAAAGACAGGTTCTATATTCCCTTCTATGATTGCACACAGTATAATAAATGTTTTAGATAACATATTGGGGTATTTATTGTGATTATAAAAATGATTAAACTTTGATTATATGAAAAAGATAGTACTCGTGTTATTTGTAATATTACAGACAAGTGTGTTTTGTCAAGACATTGATAAACAGTTTGTTTTTACCGATACTATTCAGTCAAGATTCTTAAATGAAAGTAAGCTGATCCATATTTACTTGCCTCCTGATTATTACAGTTCAAATGATTCTTATCCTTTACAAATAGTATTAGGCTATTATTCGAGAACTCGCATGTATTATTCTATCTCGGAATATTTAAGCAGACCCTATCATATGATAGAATTGAATCAATTGCACACAATCCCTGAGTCAATTGTTGTTGGTATTGGCAACCCGAATTCAAAGAATATGAATGAGTATGATAAGTTTATAATTCAGGAAGTAATTCCTTTAATTAACAAAAAGTATAGAAAGTGTCATTTCAAAACAATCATTGGACATTCTATTGGTGGAGAATTGGTTTTACATTCTATGTTAGATGAGAATAGTCCTTTTCAAGCTTTTTATAGCTCAGCACCTGTAAACTCAGATTATTTTATTGAAGTGTTGAGCATTGAAGAAAAAATGTCATTTCTCAAAGAATCTAAAAAACGTTTATTCTTAGCTGCCAGTAAGCAAGACTATTTTTACGAATGGAATTTAAAACTTATTGATGCATTTAATGAAATAGGTAGTGGGACCTTTTTATTCAAACCAATTTTAAAAACTTCCGATAATCATCATACTATTTTTCCTGTCACCATAACAGATGCATTGTTCTTTATTTTTAAAGATTGGAAATTTACTATTCCTGAAAAAGACTCTTCTAATATGACAGAGTTATTCCTAGAGCATTATAAACTTTTATCAGAGAAGATAGGTATAGACATAAGCCCACCAGAGTTTGATTTTTATTTATTAGCATACGTTCTTAATGAGAGAAATCAACTTGAAGAAAAAATAAAGTTATTGGAAACATGTAAAAAACTTTACCCAAACGCGCAAAGTGCTGATGCCTATTTAGCAAGGACCTATTATTCGGTGGGTGATTTGAAGAAAGCAAGGAAACATAATGAGCAATCATTATCTTTAAATCCAGATAATGAGTTTGCCTTAGAAACTAAAAAATTGATTGAGAATGAAGAATAAAAATGTCATAATATTAATAATTGCCTTGCTAACCATTAGCTTTCAATCTCATGCATGTAGCATGTTTGTTATTAAAAAAGATGGGAAGGTGATGGTTGGTAATAACGAGGATTTTTATAATCAAAATTCTCGGATGTGGTTTGAAAAAGGCAATAAAAATGAATTCGGAGTTGTATATGTTGGATTTGATGACTTATGGCCTCAAGGAGCAATTAATGATAAGGGGCTTGTTTTTGACGGATTTGCAATGCCAAATTTAGAAATCAAAGATTTTGAAGGTAAAGATTCACCTGAGCATGAAGATTTCTTACAATTCATAATGCGAACTTGTTCTAAAGTTGAAGAAGTAAAAGATATTTTCTTAAAATGGGATTTACGAGGCATGGAAACTTCGATGTTTTATTTTGTGGATAAATCCGGAAAGCAATTAATTGTAGAAGGAGATTTTATAGAAATTAGAAATCAATCATATGATATCATATCAAATTTTTACCCTTCGCAATGTGACAATTTAAATGATGTCACCATAGAATTTTATCAGAAAGGAAGAAAATTAATAGAAACAAAACAAGAAACAAGTGTTAGCTTTTGCACCTCATTATTAGATAGCTTACATCAGGAATCAAGTTGGGGAGGCGGCACACTTTATTCTACTCTTTACGATTTAAATGAAGGAATTATTTACTTATATTATAATCATAATTTCAACAATGTTATTACGATCAATATCAAAGAAGAATTACAAAAAGAGAATCATATAATTGAAATTCCAAAATTATTTCCGGATAACAAAAAAGGCCAAGAATTTTATAAGAATTATAATGAGACCATTTCAAAAATTGAAGAATTAGGATATGCCAAAACAATTTCATGTTCAGAGAATATTTCTGAATTGGAGAAATTCTTTAACAATGTTCAGAAAATAACTATTTACAGGGAATATTTTGACAAGGCAGCTGACAAATGGGAAGAAACGGAAGATTTTAAAAGTGCGATTAAAGTTTATGAAGTTATGGCGATGTTTTTTCCTGATGATTATCAAATATATTACAAACTTGGTGAAGCTAATTTTAATTTGAAGCTTTATAATAAAGCACTACTGAATTATCAAGAATGTTCCAAACTTATACCAGAAAACGAAAAATTAAAAGAAAAAATTAATGCGGTTAAAGAATTAATTGAATAAAAAACATTTTCTGTGAAAATCAGCAACTTAACAATCGTTGTAAATAAGAAAACATAAAAAAGAGAGGAATGATATGAAAGTCTTAGTATTAGGTGCAAATGGAGCTACTGGTTTTAATGTTGTTACTCAATTATTAAAGCAAGGGATTGGTGTGAAAGCCTTAACAAGAAATGTAGGAAAATTTGATTTGATAAAAAGTACCGAGCATATAGAAGTAATAAAAGGTAGCATATTAGAACTCGATCATCAAATATTGAAACACTATTTAAGTGATGTAGATGCTGTGGTATCTTGTCTGGGGCATAATATTACACTTAAGGGAATATTTGAAAAGCCATATACACTCGTAGTTGATGCATTAATAAAAACGATTAATTCTATTAAGGAAATTAATAAAAACAAAACCGTGAAAATAGTATTGATGAATACTACGGCATGTATAAACAAATCGCAGAATGAGAAGTTCAAAATAACTGAGAATATTGTAATGAAGATGATGAGGTTTTTATTACCACCACAACGTGACAATGATTTAGCATTAAGACATTTGATCGAAACAGTTGGTATAAGCAACCAACTTATTGAATGGATAGCAGTAAGACCTGATACCTTAATAAATGAAGCTGAAGTATCAGAATATACCATCCACCCTTCACCTGTTAGAAGTCCAATATTTGATGCTGGCAAAACAAGTAGAATTAATGTTGCCAATTTTATGGTAAGTCTGCTAAAAGATGAGGACCTTTGGGAAAAATGGAAATATAAAACTCCGGTTATTTATAATAGGGAAGCAAAAAAACAAAAAAAAACATAGAGTTCCCTTTGTTTAGTAGAAATAAATAATCCGAGTGAGAATACAACTTAAATGATGGTTGATTTTAATGAAGGACATTATTTCAATAGTACCAAAACAAAATCAAATGAAAAATTAGCAAATAATTTTTCATTTGATTTCTGGCAAACAGGCCATCCTGAATATCAGAATAACGAAACGATTAGTAAGCATTAGAGAAATGAATCTAAAACACTTACATATTATACCCATTCTTTTGATACTCATTTTGAGTACCAATGTTTATTCACAAAACCCAAAAGAAAATTGGGAAAAGTATAAACAGATTGAGCAATCAGGATTTTCTATAGAAAACTTAGCCATAGCAAAAGCATATTATGACTCCTTAAATTCCTCCGCATTTCTGATCATTCAAAATGGGAAGGTAGTTGCTGATTGGGGAGATATTAACAGAAGATTTATACTTCATTCAGTTAGAAAAAGTATTCTTAATTCCTTATATGGAATTTATTCTGAGAATGGAACCATAGAGCTAAATTATACAATTGGAGAAATTGGAATTACAGATAAGGATTCATTATCTGATCTTGAAAAATCTGCCAAAATAATTCATCTGTTAAAGGCTCGCTCAGGAATTTATCATAAAGCAGCGGCAGAACCACCCTGGGTGGATGATTACAGACCTGAAAGAAATAGTGTCAAGCCAGATTCACTGTGGTTTTATAATAACTGGGATTTTAATGTATTGGGGACGATTTTTGAGCAATCAACACAAACTTCAATTTATGAAGCTTTATACAATGATATTGCCACACCATTGCAAATGCAGGATTATAGAATTATTGATGGAGAATATTACTACGAACTCGAATATTCGAATCATCCTGCCTACCATTTAAAGATGTCGGCAAGAGATTTGGCAAGATATGGTCAACTTTTTTTACAAGAAGGTTTATGGAATGATAAACAGATATTATCAAAAAATTGGGTAGATAGCAGTACTTATCCGGTTTCAAAACACGGCGGCGGAGGAAAAATTGGAAGATGGTATGGCTGGTTATGGAACGTTTCTGAATATTATCAGGATTACAAAATGTATTATGCTGCAGGTGCTGGAGGACAATTCCTTGCTATTTTTCCGACAGAAGACTTGATTTTGGTAAACCTTTGCAATACATATCAGAGGGACAAATTATATGATAAAGAAATCGTTAAATTATTTGACTTGATTTTAGCATCAAAGATGAACAAACCGATAGATAATCCAGCCTTAATCACATTAAAAACAAGTTCACGGATACCTGAAAAATTATATCAGCAAAAAATAAACCATTCAAAATATATTGGTGATTTTACGATTGATGGCAGAAAAGCTTTGATTATTGAACTGAATGGCGATTTGATTCTTAAGGATTATTTCATGAAACTAAAACTATTCCCTATTTCGCCAAATCGCTTTTTTGTTGAGGATATAGAGAAATATTTGATTGTTGTACTGGATAAAAAAGGATTCGCAACTAAACTGAGTTATGATTAATAGGAGAAGAAATAGATGTATTCCATCAAAACAAAGAAAATTTAAAAATACAGTATGTAATAAAGAGCATTAGAATGAAAAAAACGGCATATATTTTTATATTAATAGTATCAATGAGCTTTCAATTATTTGGACAAAATCCTTTGATAAGTAACGTTGTAAATCTGGTTTCCGGAGATTCTATCTTTAACAATATTGCCTTGCTCGAACAAATGGAACGATATACGCCAGACAATAATCTTGAATGTGTCAATCATTTAATTTCAAGTTTGGATAACATCGGAATGGACACCATTTATTTGCAGAAGTATACCCAAGGCTGGTTACCCAATATAATAGCTGTTAAATATGGCACATTGTCCCCTGATTCTGTTTACGTATTGGGTGCTCATTACGATAGCTATAAAAGTGGAGCACCTGCTGCCGATGATAATGCTTCTGGCACTTCAGGTGTTCTTGAAGCTACTCGTATCTTGTCTAAATATAAGTTTAAAAAAACAATAATGATGGTTCTCTTTTCTGGTGAAGAAACCGGACGCTGGGGTAGTAAAGCTTTTACTGACAGTATCGTAAATAATAATATTATAATATTAGGCATGATCAATCTTGATATGATATCGTATGTAAATGATGGTGATCATATAAGCGTAAGTATTTGTGTAAATAAACTATCTTTAGATTTAATGAATATATATACAAATGCTGTAAGTGTTTATGCCCCAAACTTGAAATATGCAGTTGATTCAACATCAATGATTGTTTCAGCAGGAGACCATTCGTCATTTTGGGATAAAAATGTTCCTGCTGTCATGCTAATTGATGAAATTGATCTTTTTAGCGATAATTTCAATAATCATATACATTCAAATAATGATATACTTGGTTTATCAGCTAATAGTAAAATAGAAGCCGAACTAATTACGAAATCAGCTGTTGCAACAATAATTAATATTGTAGAGATGGATAAGTAGTAACTTATTAGTTCTTCTATAAATGAAAGCTTGTTATAATGTAATTTATAAGTGTTGATGATTTGAAAACAATAACCTTTAAAATATTTTTTGTACTTGCATTTTTAGCAGGTTTCAATATCGTGTTTCCTAACACCTTTATCGATATTATTAAGTTAAAACCTCAGCTAAAGCCCAGAAATATTAAATCTGAAGAAATGCAATCCTTTTATGACGGAGGCATTTACTATTATAATAATGCTGAATATATTTATGCCGAGCAAGCCTTTTTAAAAGTCATAAACACGGCTGAAAAACCACAAGATAAAAAAATACTTTCCTATTCTTTTCATTTTTTAGGTAATATCGAAAGCTGGAAATCCAATTTTTCACAATCCATATATTATCATAAAAAGGCTCACAAATTGTTTCTTGAATTAAAAAATTCGGAATATGTAGCTATCTCAAACAATAAAATTTCATTTGGTTTTACCTCTTTGGGTGAGTATGACAGTACTCTGGTTTATTGTCAAAGTAATATTAAAAACAGAAAATTAATTGAGGCCAATTATGCAGTGCTAAATTCTTATAAAGTTATAGCAGGAACTTATGCAAGACTTTATAATTACAAATTATCTTACCAATATTTGCAGGAAGCCATAGAATACGCCGAAGAATTGGGAGATAATCAATCATTAGGTGAGATGTATTTAACAGCAGGTTTATTATTCCTGAATAATCATGTAAACAAAGATATAGCACTGGAGTATTTACTTGAAGCACAAGGCCTTTTTGAAGACCAAAAGAATAAGATATACATCAACTTGACGAAGCTTCAGATTGGTGATGTTTATTTCAAAACTGGAAATGATACTCTAGCAATGAAGTATTATAATGAAGTAATTGCAAGCACTCGGCAAAGCAATTATGCCATGCTCTCTGCTGCAAACCATAAAATAGGGATGGTATTTAAAGAAGGAGGTGAGTATGAGAAAGCATTGGAATACTTGCAAAAAAGTATTGATGGAATGTGTAAGGTATGCCCCGAAATTCAAATACATCAAACACTGATAGAAGCTGCCCGCACTTCTATAATTACAGGCGATTCAGCACAAGCTTTTATATATTTAAATCGATCAAAAAATATTGCAAGCGAATCTGAGTCACGTTTAGAAATGGCCATATCTTATAAAGAATTGGGAATTTACTACCAATTGATTAATAATAACGATAGCTCCATTTACTATTTAGAACTTTCACATCATCTCGCTATAGATTTAGGATTACCCAAGAGGATAAAAACAACTGCTGAATTACTGAGTGAGAAATACTATTTAAATGGGAAATATAAAACTGCATCCAATTATTTGAAGATGGCCATTCAAATGAACGATAGTTTAGCAAGTATTGAAAAGTATAATGAGGTGGCAAAACTTGAAATGAGGTTTGAAATTGAAAAAAAAGAAGCAGAAATCTCAAAACAAAAGCTCCTCAGAAATTCTTTTATTGGGGGCGCATTTTTACTCGTTATTTTCGGATTAATGCTTTGGAGAGCTTACCGAAACAAAAAAAAGGACAACCAGCTACTGGCAGAACAAAAAGCCGAGATTCAGGAAATTTCAAATATACTTCAACAATCCACCAAGCGCAAACTCGACTTCTTTACCAATATCTCTCATGAAATTCGGACGCCCTTAACATTGATAAAATCACCTTTGGAAAGAATTCTTAAATCAGAAACACAAGAAGAGGAAATTGGAAATCAACTTCAACTGGCCATCAAGAATACAAACAAATTGAAATCACTAGTGAATCAAATCCTTGATTTACAAAAGCTCGATGAGGATTTATTATGTTTGGATCTATCTGAATTTGAAATCATCTCCTTTTGCAAAGAAATAGTGGCTTCCTTCGAAGGCTATTCCTCTCAAAACCATTGCAAGCTTATCTTTGAAGCAAATATTGCTAAAGCTCAAATCAAATTCGACCAAGGACGTTTGCAATCCATCATCACAAACTTATTATCCAATGCTTTCAAGTTTAATAAAGAGAATGGTGAGGTTGACTTCAAACTTCATTTAAACCAACAGCAACTAGGTTTAGAAATTAGTGATACTGGAAAAGGGATGAATGGCGAACATATTAAAAAACTGGGAGAGAGATATTATCAAATAGAGGATTCCAATACAAATGTTGAGGGCAGTGGTATTGGTTTGGCTTATGTCAAAGAAATTGTAGCCCTGGCAAAAGGAAAATTTAGCGTTTCCAGTGAACCGGGAAAGGGTACAGATATTACCATCTCCTTGCCTCTTGAGAGCGTTGAAATTCAGGAAGGAACTCCTATTAAGCTCGAAATGATAAACCGAGATCAAAATGTAAATCAATTTGAAAACCTGAACTTGGAGCCCAATGAAAATCCGCAGATTTTAATCGTTGAAGATAATGATGAATTGCGCTTGTTTTTACGAGACCTGTTTTCTCCTTCCTATCAGGTTATTTGTGCCAAGGATGGTGAAGAAGGAAAGGACTTGGCTTTAAAACACCTTCCCGATTTAATAATCAGTGATGTGATGATGCCCAAGATGCAAGGCAATGAATTGTGTAAATTGCTTAAAAATGATATCAATACCAGCCACATCACCATTATCCTATTTACCGCTATAGGTGGAGCTGACAGTATCATTGATGGCTACGATTGTGGAGCTGATGATTATATCGTCAAGCCCTTTGATACAGATGTATTGCTTAAAAAAGTACTTAACATCATTTCAACAGGAGAAAATGCCAGAAAGAAATTCAGCTTCACTGATATGGAGCACTCGAAAAATATTTACTCCGATTTCGACAAGAAATTTCTTGAAGATTGCAAATCTATTATTAAGACTAACCTCGACAATACTCATTTTACAGTTGAATTTTTTGCGGAAAACTTGAGTATGCATAGAAGGACCCTATTACGTAAATTTAATGCCTTAACGGGTAAATCACCAATAGATCTGATCAGACATAGCAGAATGACTCAAGCTGCCAAATTACTCAAAGAAAAATACCGTGTAAACGAAGTGGCCTTGATGGTGGGTTATGAAGATACCAAGCGATTTAGTCAGGCATTTAAACAATTTCATGGTGTCTCACCTTCCAACTTTCAACAAGGATTTTAGAGTCTTTTTCCCTTATTTCTTCTGTTTTTTTTGTGATGTCCAGATTTGCTACTCATACTGTCTCCATTTGCAGGCCTAAGTCTGCTGAGTATTTACTTGATTTGTAGAAGATTAATATAAAAACAAAAATGATGTTCAAAAGAATCACATTCATATTATTGGCAATTATTTTTAGCCAGGGAATTCTAAAGTCACAGACAAACCAACTGACAGATACCACGGTATATACTCTTGGTTTCTCCACCTATCTTTCACAAATAGATAAATATGCATCAGGAGTAGATGTTTATACCGATAACGAAGGTTATTCGTATATTTCAGGTAACACCAAAGACAGAAATTTCCCCGCCACAGAAGGAGCTTATCAAACACAATTAAAAGGCGATGGTTTGGCAGATGTCTTTGTAGCAAAATATTCACCCGAAGGAGAACTCGTATTTGCCACACTGATTGGTGGTACAAAAAGAGAACATCATTCAGGAATAACGGTAGATGATGCAGGTTACATTTATATAGCCGGAGGAACAGAATCTCCAGATTTCCCTACAACTGAGGGAGCCTATGACACCAGTTTTAACGGAGCAAAATCGTGGGGCGGGGATGTGTTCGTAACTAAATTAAACCCAATGGGAACTGAAATTGTTTTTTCTACATTTATTGGAGGAGCGGCTCAAGAAACAATAGGGTCAGGAGGTATTAAGGTTGATTCTAAAGGTAATGTTATTATTGTGGGAGTTACCGCCTCTCATGACTTTCCTTTAACACAAGGTGTCATTGATGATAATGATAACTTACATGGTTTCCTCTCTAAATTGAGTCCCGATGGTCACAAATTGCTGTTTTCTACTTTTTTTGGGAGCAGCCAAAGAGAAGGCATAGCAGGATTTACTATCGATGACAAAGACAATATTTATTTGGTAGGTGCTACCCATACAGCAGGCTTACCTGTAACGGGTAATGCTTTTCGAAAAGAGATCATGATACCTGAATCCGGATATTTAATGGATCATTTTATAGCCAAAATAAATGCCAGGAATCACAAAACTTCCTATTTAAGCTATTTCGCAACCAATGCATATACTATGTCATCTGTACAATGGACTAAGCCAAATAGACTGATAGTTTGTGGCAGCACTACTGGAGAAAGCTTCCCGGTAACGGAAAATGCAATAAGTAAAATAGGGAAAGGTAAGCTGGATTGCTTTGTATCTGTATTTAATTCTGAAACCATGAGCTTAGAATATGCCAGCCTGTTTGGAGGAAGTGATGAAGATCGCATTATGTCAGCAAATTTTATTAATAAAGATACCATTGTTGTTGGCGGATTAACAAATTCTGCTGATTTGCCACTTACTGAAAATGCCTTGTATTCAGAATATCCAACTTGTGAGAAGGCCTTTAACTCCTCATTTCTTGGCCTCAAAAAATCATTCGTTTCTGTTATCGATATTAAAAACAGCAAACTCCTTTACTCAAGCTACTTTGGTTCCAGTCATTTATTTAGATTTTACCCTGATCAATACGGAAACATCAGTTTTGTTGGTGAAGCAGGAAAGAAATCAGAAGCAGGAATAACAGGCTTTCCGGTAACTAAAGATGCCACTGAGCCGCCGTCTTATGCAATGGTAGGGCGATTGTTGCTAAACGCTATTCCAAAACCGACGAAGGAAGAATTGTACAAAGATGTGACTGTTGCTGATGCTATACTGGAAACTTATGTAGGTAAATATGAACTAAGTCCTGGTTTTGCACTGACTATTATCAAAAAAGAAAATCAGTTGATATTGCAAGTACCTGAACAAGGAGAACATCTCATATTCCCAAGATCCCAAATTGATTTTTTTATAAATGGATCGGTGATTGAATTTACATTTAATATAAATGAGGCTGAAGAAGTAGAAAGTATGACTATGCATCCGGATGGAGGAGACGATGTTATATGCAAAATAGTAGAAGAATAAACATAAAGCCAAAGCACAGATGAAATAGCCATAAAAAAACCATAAACAGATGAAACAGTATAGAATCACCCTTATATTTCTTCTGATATCTTTTATCACCATTCAATGTCAGAATAGTCATAGAAACACAAATCAGAAAGGTCTTCCTACTGAAGTAGTAAAGACTATTGAAAAACGTATAGAGGAGGGTGTTAATCCAAGTATAGTTATAGCAATAATAGACTCCTCCAGTATTCAATATTTCAATTTTGGGAAAACTGCGGAAGATGGTAAGGATGTAGATGAAAATACCATCTACGAAATAGGGTCTATATCTAAAGTATTTACAGCGTTAATTCTTGCCCAACAAGTACAAAATGGTGAACTCAAACTGGAGGATGAAATAAATAAGTTTCTCCCCTATGACATTGCAGTTCCTGTGATGGGCGATAAGGATATTACATTTGGCAACCTTACAGATCATACTTCTGGCCTTCCTAGAATGCCAAGCAACTTTAAACCTGCCAATCCTAACAATCCTTTTGCAGATTATTCAGTAGAACAGATATATGAGTTTATTTCAAATTATCAACCGGTTCGAAGGGTAGGTTCTGAATACGAATACTCAAATATTGGTCAAGGTCTTTTAGGGCATTTACTGGCATTGAGTAATAATAGTACCTATGAAGAGATGATGATTCAATCCATTGCAAATCCATTGGATATGAACGATACAAGAATTGAATTAACACCGAGAATGAAAGAAAATTTAGCCTTAGGGCATAGTGGCGGGAAGCTTGTTGAAAACTGGGACATCCCAACACTTCCGGGAGCTGGTGCGATTAAAAGCTCAACTTCAGATATGGCAAAGTTTATTTCTGCTAATCTCGCTTATGTAGATAATTCATTTAGGGAGGCCATAAAGCTTAGTCATAAAGTAAGACATGATAAAGCAGGTAGCATGTCTGTAGCCATGGCCTGGCATATTAAAAAAGGTGAAGAGGGGGATGTAATATGGCATAATGGTGGAACAGGTGGATACTCGACTTTTGCTGGATTTGTTAAGGAAACAGGTAAAGGAGTAGTCCTACTTACAAATTCATCAACAAGTGTCGATGATATTGGCTTCTATTTACTTGATTCAGGATCGGAGTTAAAGGAGCTAAGATTCAAAAGTGAAGCCGTTGATATAGCTGAGGCCACTCTCGAAAAATATGTTGGTTTATATGAGTTGAAACCTGAATTCAAAATCACGGTAAGCAAAGAAGGAAAACAACTATTTATTCAGGCTACAGGACAAGAAAGAATAGAGATTTAGGGTCACATAAAAAATTATGGGGAGCAATGGTTTTTAGCCTTTTCATAATTTAAAATGCTATTAAGTAATAACATAGGATCAGATTCAAAATTATGGAAGTAACAAAGGATGGCCACTTCACTGTCG
>NZ_JABKBZ010000042.1:0-46951 GCF_013166635.1 Lentimicrobium sp. S6
TATGAGTGGCACAACTTGCTCCGGTACGAGTGGCACAACTTGCTCCGGTATGAGTGGCACAACTTGCTCCGGTTTGAGTGGCACAGTTACATCGGTATAGGTGGCACAACATGAGTCAGCCTATCCATAAATCATCGTGGAATTGTTCGATATATTGAATTTTCATCTTTTTGGGCTGATTGAATTGGGCAAAACTTTCATTACTGATTTTTTCATGATTCAAGAAGAGGACTTCTACTGATTCTTCTTGATTAGCTGCCATTTTCAGCCTTAGCTTCATTTCTTTTAGTGTTTTGTTCAACAGCCAACGTTTTCTCTTTTTAATCAATTGAAGGCTTCTGTTGATGGAGAAATGTTTTCCGGCTTTCTTTGAGAAATATTTTAGCTGATAGGAATCCTCAATTTTTTCAAAATAAATGCTCGCTTTAAAATAGTCCTCTGTATAGCCAATTCCTAACAAATGAATATCTCTGCCCGTTTTTCCAGCAGCATATTCGTAATCGGCTTTAATGAGCGCGTAGGACTCAGTAGAAACATAAACCCTGCCTATATATTCCCCTCCACTTTTTGGAGTGAAATCTATAATAAAAACATCTTCTCCATTTACTCTGGTTCCTCCAGTTAAAGTGTATTTATATTTCCCTGGGCTATAGAGGAATTCCCATTCATCAGTATTTTCAATGCTTGAGTATTCTAACCAATACCTAATGCTCGATCTCATATATCTGGTGCTGCTACTGTCATTGGAAATTGGAGTTTCGGTAATGCTATCATTTTCTTCTTCTTGGATATCTAGCTTTTGGCCAAAGATCCCACTTTTTATTTTCCAATATTCTTCTTCTCCTGTATCTTTAAATAGGTTTTCAAATATTTTACCTAT
The DNA here is from genome assembly GCF_013166635.1 of Lentimicrobium sp. S6. NCBI lineage: Bacteria > Pseudomonadati > Bacteroidota > Bacteroidia > Bacteroidales > Lentimicrobiaceae > Lentimicrobium > Lentimicrobium sp. S6. Next base: position 881 of record NZ_JABKBZ010000042.1, read on the forward strand.
TTGTTCAAACTCAGCAATATCTTCTTCTTTTAAAGAGACCGTACGTTTTGGATCTACTTTTAAGCTGTCACTTTTGCCTTCGAAAAAGTAAAGGTTTCCCAAAAAGTCAGTGTAAGAAGTAATATGTCTAGGAACTTTTTTTACCGTATTTTGTATTAAATCCTCATCAAGTTGATCAATGGATAGCTTCTTAACATTCGTACTGAGGTTTTCTATATCAGTAATATCTCTGGAACGAATAAAAACCTGATTATTTGAACTGATGTATTTATAGTTTTTGTCTTTGTTTTCAACTACCTTTTTGATGATATCTTTTGGGTTCGGAGGATTCCCATACACAAAAGCTTCACTCAAATTGATCATATCTTCTTCGAGATAAACAGTCATTTCAGGAGTGGTTTGGTTCACGAGTACCTTATGCGACTTGTATCCAATAAACTGAAAACTGAGCGTGTCTTGAGCTGAGAAAGGAGATAGGTCAAATGAGAAACTTCCTTTTTCATTACTTACCGTTCCTTTGTATTTTTGAAGTATAACGATATTGGCATAGGGTAGTACTTCATTGGTGTTTTTATCAATGATGGAGCCACGAATAATATGGTTTTCTTCATTTTGCCCAAAAGAGATGAGGGTAACAAAAACAAAAATTGAGAATATTAAGCTGCGTTTTTTCATGTTTCTTAGACTGTTTTGAATTGTGATTAGTTACAGTGAGAATGTATTTTTATTCAAATGTATATGAAAAGTGGTGAGAATTTTGTGTTTTTAAATATTGTTCTGAGTTTGTATAAAAAATAATACCCATTATTTCCTCTTATTTTAGGAGGCAATTAAATATATTGATGTATTTATTTACTTAGTGTATATTCGATGTCTATTTTGCAGAACGAAGTGTTATAGCTGAGCAGCCTATTGTGATAATTATTAATACTTGTCTATTTCTGAGTAAATTAGCTAAAAATGTTTATTTTTGAATAATATAAGAACTCTTTTATGTCACGAAAAATAAACACTTCCTATTTAAAGACGCTTTGTTTGCTACTTATTATTTTCATGAGTAGTATAAGTATTGCTCAGGCTCAACTAACCATTATTAGTGATTCCACCGAGAATTATTATGGTTTTCCGGATATTGATTTTGAGATTGAAAAACTCAATAAATATCTAAAAACCACCAAGAAAAACCTCTCCAATAAATCGCAATCTGCATTGGTAGATAGTAATTTCAGAAAGCTAACCAAAAGGATTAATATTGAAGAGGAGGAGTTTGAAGATTATAATCATAAGAATTTATCCAAGTTCTTTTTGATCAATACCAATAGAATATGGGCGGGGTATGAGAGTCAGTTAAAGGGTTGGCAAACTTATATTTATGAAACCCTAAGCCAACTAGAAAAACAGACACTCTCTTTAAATGAGAAAAAGCAAAAGTGGCAAAGTACTGCAAAAAATATTGGTGATCAGAATGTTCCATTGTCTATTAAAGAAAGGATACAAAAGGTCTTGTCGGAGATTAAAACACTTCAAAAAGCCAATTATCAATATAGTATCAGACTGATTAACCTAGAAAATGACATCACTGATCAGCTGGTGGTGGTTGAGTCTGTTATTTTGGATTTGGAGGAGCTTCAGGAGAGTTATAGAACCAAATTATTTCAAATGTCAGAAGTAGCTATTTGGAATATTGGTCTTAAAGACTCATTTGAAGGTACCGCCTTTGCAAGGGTGAAAAAAGCATGGTACGAGAATACCAAGTCTTTTAATAATAATGCAGAAGTTTATTTACAGTACCTCAGCAGTTATGTTTTTGCTTGTCTCTTCATTTTGGCTCTCATTATCTTTTTAAGATTCCGATATATTAAGATTTTCGGCTCGGATCATAAGTCTTTAAAATCCGATATTAACTATATTTTGATTGCAAAGCCCTATGCCAGCGCTTCAAGTTTATTCATTTTGTTCTTCTTTATTACTTTTCGAAATATTCCTTTAGCCTTAACTGGGATCATGGGAATGTTATTATTGATAAACATATATTCGGCTTCTTTCTCCTATACAAAGAAACAAGGGAAATCCATTTTAGTACGTTTCATTATCCTAATGCTTTTGAATAATATAGAAGTTTTATTCTGGTATTTTGGTCATTATTCTAGACTATATATTTTATTGGAGACCACTTTAGCTGTTGTTTTCACTGCAGGCTATTTAACCACTAAATTTACAACACAAACCTTACCAAACCTTCGTTTTAGAAAAGCAATTTCCATCCTTCGGTATCCGGTGTTCTTTTTATTTTTGGCCAGTTTTATTGGAAATATTTTTGGTTTCTTAAACCTATCAGTCTTATTCCTGAAAATTGGCATACAAATTACTGCCGCTATTATTATCATCGTAGGATTATGGCATATGGTTTTAAGTTTGATAGAGATTATAAGCCACCTGATTCGTAATCATGAAAATCTTAAAGTACTCCATTATGTTCCGCTTTTTAAAAAGCGTTTGACGCAATTTCTTGGTGTTTTGTTTATGTATTTACTTCTCTATGTTATCTTGGCTATTCTTGAACTTGAAGCTCCTTTTGATGAGTTTATGGAAGATTTTTTTGAGATGGAGAGGCATTTAGGAGGGTTTGTGTTTACTTATCTGAGCATATTCCAATTTATAATTAGCATAGCTATCACCTATGGTTTGTATTCGCTTGTTGGAATTATTTTTGACAATAAAAACTTCAAGAAATCGCAATCCTTAAGAGGTATTCCTGCTGCTATTGGGATGACACTAAAAATTATTATTGGATTTAGTGGTGTTATGATTGCTCTTACAGCGGCGGGTTTCGATATGACCAAACTTAGTATTATCATGGGAGCACTAAGTGTGGGTATTGGTTTTGGTTTGCAAAATGTGGTGAATAACTTTATCTCAGGATTGATTCTGATTTATGAGCGTCCTGTGCAGGTTGGTGATATCATTGAAATAGGACCATTAATTGGAGAGATTAAAAGCATAGGTATTAGAAGTAGTAATATTAGAACCTATGATGGGTCTGAAGTGGTGGTGCCAAATTCTAATCTGGTTTCAGACCAATTGATCAATTGGACTTTATCGGATGATTATAAAAGGATAGAGATCATTGTTGGAGTTGCTTATGGTACCGACCCTAATAAAGTGATTGAAATTTTGAATAAGGTGGCTAGAGAAAGTGATATGGTGGTAAATCAGCCAGAACCACGTGTATTATTCAATGAGTTTGGTGATAGTTCTTTGAATTTCCGTTTGCTATTTTGGACTTTGTTTGATAATGGCTTACAGGCCAGAAGTGATATTTCGGTTTTAATAGCCGATGCTTTTGCTAAAAACAATGTTGAGATACCTTTCCCACAGCTCGATTTACATGTGAAGGAGGAGCAGGAGCAGGATAAAAAACTTCTAGAAACGGAGGATGGTTCTGGAGAGCCAAAGATGAAACGGGATGAAGGCTAAAAAAGCTTCTAAAATTACCTCTATTTATCAGGTACATATTTCTGTATTCCTTTTTGGATTTGCAGGTTTGTTTGGGAAATGGATCGGTTTAAATGCCATAACTATAGTGTGGGGGAGGGTGCTTTTTGCTTCATTGGCATTTGGAATGTGGTTTCTGGTGAAACGCGAAAATCCATTTCGAATTCCATTTAAGTCTTATATTTATTATTTCCCTTTGGGTGCTTTATTGGCCTTTCATTGGTGGAGTTTCTTTGCATCTATTCAAATGAGTACTGTTACCATTGGACTCATTAGCTTCTCGAGTTTTCCTATTTTTACTTCTTTACTTGAACCTCTCATTTTCAAAAAACCTTGGAAGTATTCTTGGTTTATCTTAGCCCTCCTCAGTTCTATTGGTATTTATTTGATTTTACCAGAATGGAATTGGGAATCTGAATATACAAAAGGCGTTTTTTGGGGCATCATGAGCGGATTGAGTTTTTCTTTTATCACCATTTTAAATCGCTATCTATTATTATATAAGACTTTTGGAAAAGAGAATTCTTCCATTGAGTTGACCTTCTTTCAAGATTTATTTGCCATGGTTTGTCTGTTTCCTTTATTATTTCTTTTTCCTGAAGATATAAATATAATGGCGTGGTCGCAATTGCTTTTATTAGGATTGGTGTTTACTGCTTTAGCTCACCTGTTATATATTAATGGATTGAAGAAAGTAGAAGCTAGAACCGCTTCCTTAATCTCCAATATGGAGCCAGTTTGGGGCATTTTATTTGCTGTTTTATTATTAGGTGAAAGTTTGAATGGTAAATTATTATTTGGTGGCTTTTTAATTCTACTATCAGCGATTTTGGCCAGTCGATTATCAAAAAAGGCAGGCTAAGTTTTTAATCGCTCCAATATTTTTTGTATATTAGATATGAATATGGTATAAGGTTTGTAAAATAATCACTGAAAAATAAAAATAATGAATACTTCAGTCAATAAACTAAGTCATTCTGCTGCGGAATTATTAAAGCAGAGAACTCAACTATCGGATAAAGAATTTCAATCTAAAATGGAGGGTTTAGTTGGTGATTTAGCTTTGTTATCGGAACGAACAGATATTAAAGCAGCTAACGAATTGGGCTTGATGGAAAAGATGAGCTTCGAAATTAGAACCCCTATGAATTCAATATTAGGCTTTACAGGTTTGTTGAAAGATAGCTATTTTACCTTAGAAGAGAAAGATGAGTTTATTTCATTAATTGAAAAAAATACGGAACAGCTGGTAGAACTTTTAAATGATTTAACGGATTTAACAAAAATTGAAAACTTACAGGTGAATGTGAGGATGGAGAAGTTTGAAATTAATGTTTTCTTATTGTCTTTTATTTCCAATTTTCAAGAATTGGCACAAAGTAAGAATATTGTATTGAGGAAAAAGACTAGTGCTAACCTAGCGCAAGATGCGTGTGTTTATACGGATCCATATCAATTGCGTAGAATACTCGATAATCTGCTTTCTAATTTGATTAAGTTTATTGACAATAAAAACATCACCTTAGAAGCTGAAGTTTCTGAAGGAAGCCAATTGGTTTTAAAGATTTCTAGTGATTTTACAGAGTTGCCAGAAACCATCAGTAGAAGTATTAAAAAGCATATCGAGCTTAGCGGAGAACAAGCTAGCTTCGATGGAACTGGTTTGAAGTTGACCCTTACTAAGGCTATGGTGGACTTATTAAATGGAGAAATAGAATTCAATACTTTGGAAGGCAAGGGAAGCCAATTTGTGGTGAAAATCCCAGTAAAGGTTTGTAATATGAATACTTAGATATTAAAAAAGCCTGCAATCGCAGGCTTTTTTAATTCATGGTTTTCTTTGTAATCTAATTAAAGCCTGTCAATAGACTCAAGAGTCTGCTCTAGAAAGTTTGATAATGAGACTTGCGATGAGCTGAATAACCATAAGTTTACTTTTGTAAATGCTTGTTTTCAGTGCAAGCCTAACGAAATTAGTGGATTTTATAGACAGACATTAATTAAGAGTAAATTTAATAGGCATTCTATACTGAACCCTTACCGTTTTTCCTCTTTGTTCTCCAGGCTTCCATTTGGGCATTGACTTAATGACTCTTAAGGCTTCTTGATCTAATTCATCAGAAACTCCTCTCATTAATTCTACTTCTGTAATGCTTCCATCTTTTTCCACCACAAAGGTTACAAATACTCGGCCTTCAATACCTTCTTTTTTGGCTTTCTCAGGGTATGTTACATTTTGCCCGATATAAGTATACATGGCCTTCTCTCCACCAGGAAACATGGGCATGGTTTCCACAACTAAGAAAGTTTCTTCTTTAGTGTCTGTTTCTGCTTCTTCGGTTTTTACTTCTTCTGGAACTTCTGGTTTTATAGGTTCTTGAGTTACTTCTTGTGGTTCATTAATTTCTTCCTTGGCTGAGTCCATGGTGCAACTCACAAAGGCTGGAGAAATGAATGCCATACTTAAAAATGCCATTAAAAATAAACGGCTCCACTTTTTGTTTTCTTTTTTTGTCATCATGATAAATCTATTTTTTAGAAATGTTTGATTGAAATGATTGCTGAGTAAATTAAATTCCACTTGGAATACTTGATTGAGCAATAATTGCTGATAATTGGAGATGTTTTTTGATTGGCTTAATACTTTTTCATCCACTGCATATTCATGTTGTAAACGCAGCTCTCTTTCCATTAAGAATAGGATGGGATTAAACCAAAAAGCAATTTGAAAGGCTTTGATCATAAAGATGTCAAAGCTATGCAGCATCTGAGTGTGAGATTTCTCGTGGGCGATAATTGAGGAATTATGTTGGTCCTCTTCTCTGATGAATATCCAATTGAAGAAACTGAAATTATGCTTGTTATTGAGGAATATTTTTTCTCCTACAAGCTCAGAAAATAGGGGTGAGGATTGTCTTTTTACATTAAAGACTGAAAGAATCTCCCATATAAACTTGACTAGGAAGACTCCTGATATGATGGCATAGGCCAAAAGTAGAATGGGGAGAATGGAAAAGGTATTTGTGCTTGTGCTGTTTAAAGTTGGGCTACCAATCACTATGGGTTCTAACTGAACTTGGTAAAGGATGACCTCATTCATAAAGCCAAAATCTAATAGAGGAATCATAAAAGAGCTGGCTAAGGAGACCAATAAGAAAATTCGGTTGAACAAGAAGTTCGAGTATTTGCGAAGCACGAGGAAATAAAATCCGAAAAGCAAGAACAAGCTCAGACCGGATTCTAGTGCATAAAGTAGAAAGCTATTCATCATCACCTCCTTTTTGTTTGTTTATTTCTGCGTCCATCATGGCTCTAATGGCTTCCATATCTTTAAGATCGAGCTTCTCTTGCCGGGTTAAAAAGGAAACCAAAGACTGGTAGGAGTTGCTAAAATAATTCTGCACAAAATTGCTGAAATACTTATCGGCATATTCTTTCTTACTCATAAGAGGATAGTATTGATGCGATTTTCCAAAGGCTTTGTGGGCCACAAATTTCTTTTTCACCAAAATGCGAACAATGGTAGAAACGGTATTATAAGCCGGTTTAGGTTCAGGGAATTTCTCTATAATTTCATTGACAAAAGCTTCCTCCAAATCCCAAAGTATTTGCATGATTTCCTCTTCTGCCTTTGTTAATCTTTTGCTTTCCATATGCTATTATTTGTGAACTAATTTCTTAGTTGATAAATACAAAAATAATACCAGAATAGATCTTCCTATTTCTGGTGCGACAAATATATAACTAATTATTTAGTTTCACAACTAATTGTTTAGTTAATATGCTTTTTGCGACAAAGAGCTGTTATCGCTCCGAGCGATAACACCTCTTGTTAGAAGTTTTGTTTAAAGAAGCTAGATGCTTATTTCCAACGTTCTTTAGCCCATTCTTTTTGCTCCTCATCAGTAAGGAAAGTCCAAGCCACAAAACGACTTACTTTATTTCCTTGACCCATGGGAATGACCTTAATTTGTTTCGGACGGAATTTTTTAAGTGTTGCAATGGCATTTTTTACTCTACTCTCTCTGGAGATAAGGCTAGTAAACCAAAAGCAAGATTGGGCGAAATCTCTACTTTCTATCACCATGTTTTTTAGGAAAAACTCTTCACCACCTTTGCACCAGAGCTCATGACTTTGGCCTCCGAAGTTGAGCGGAGCTTCTATCTTTTTGCCTTTACTCAAGTTACTCACCTTTCTCTGGCTTGCCTCTTGTGCTTCTATGGCTGAGGAATGAAATGGAGGATTGCAAACGACCATATCGTAGCGTTCGTCTTTTTTAATGACTCCTCTGAAAATATTCTGATTATACTTTTGTAGCCTCACTTCTATATTTCCTTTTAGAGGAGGGTTGTTCTCGATGATTTTCTCTGCCGATTTAATGGATTTAGCATCAATCTCAGAACCTACAAAACTCCAACCATATTCCTGATGACCAATCACCGGATAAATGAGGTTGGCACCAGTTCCAATATCCAGGCATTTTATTTTTGTGCCTTTGGGTATCTTTCCATAATTCTTTTCTGCTAATAAGTCGGCAGCATACAAAAGATAGTCAGCACGACCAGGAATGGGAGGGCATAAATACTCTTCAGGAATATCCCAGAAATCTACCTTATAGAAATGCTTTAGCAAAGCAGTATTTAGCATTTTAACAGCCAATGGATTTGCAAAATCAATAGACAAATCTCCAAAATCATTAGCCCTTACATAGGGTTTTAGTTCCGGACAACTTTCCACCAATATCTCGAAGTCATAACGTTCTTTATGTTTATTTCGAGTGTGAAGTTGAGATTTAACCTGGGGATGTTTTCTTTTTGCTGGCATGTTTTCCTTCTATTTATTTGGAGTACAAACTTAATAATACAAAGCTTGATAAAAAAAGTCCAAACCATGAAATTCAAAGTTTGGACTATATATTGTAAAATAAGCTCTAATTATGGAGCCAATTTATTTTGCTATTTCTACACGAACGGCATTCATTCCTTTCATTCCACGTTCCACGTCGAATAAAACGATATCGTTTTCTTTAATCTTACCTGTTACGCTATTAATATGAACGAAGAATTTCTCTTGAGTATCTTGTTCCTTAATAAAACCAAATCCTTTAGTATCGTTAAAGAATTCTACCTTTCCTCTTCTTTTTCCAATAACTTCATCTCTGTCTCTCTTTGGAACACCTATTTCGATGCTTTCGAGGGCAATTTTTGTTTTCTTGGTTGGATCTGGTGGAGTGTCAACAATTTGGCCATTCTCATCCACGTAAGCTAACATGCTTTCAAAGCCTCCTCCGGCCTCAGCGTTATTTTTTCTTTCTTCTTTCTTTTGCTGTTTAGCCTTCTTTTTCTTAGCGCGGAGTTTTTCCTTTTCTTTTTTATTATAGGTTTCTTGTGATTTAGCCATTCTTGCTTCTTAATTGTTTTAAATTTTTAAATGATCCTTTTTCCTCTTAAGGAATTAGGAAATTTTCGTTTGCAAAGGTAGTCTTTTTTTTAATGTGTTTATAATAAGTTGTAAATCAATTATTTCATCTTCTGCGCTTTTAGTATTGAACTAGACTGTAAGGGATTATCATCTTTATTGTGAATCATTCTAATTTCAGTTTAAAAAAGCCTTTAATTTTTCGAGTATAAAAAAGCAGAAACCTAAAGGGATGTGCTTTTTTACTATAGTATTCCGACCATTTCGGCAGGTTCAATAATCTAAGCTCCGTGGGGTCTATATTATTATTAACTCATTTTGGAATTTAGAATGGTAAATCATCCTCCTCTTCAGAACTTGGGGTAGTTGCTGCATTTTGAGTTGGTAGTGCTGGCTCCGATGCTTGTGGAGATGCCGCATCCTGTTGTTGGTATCCTCCGCCCCCAGCAGATGAGATTTTTAAAACCTTTTCGCCTTGAATTTCTGTGGTATATCTTTTATTACCATTTTCATCGTCCCAAGAGCGAGTTTTTATTTTGCCTTCAAGGTATATTTTATCTCCTTTTACCAAATTTTTCTCGGCCAACCAACGCCATAAAACAATATTATGCCATTCGGTCTGCTCTACCCAATTATCGCTTTTGTCTTTATAACTTTCTGTAGTGGCTAAGCTAAATGCAGCTCTTTTTACTCCATTCTCGTAAGTCATTACTTCTGGGTCTTTTCCCAAGTTTCCTACCAATATTACCTTATTTATACCAGCCATTTTATAGATGTTTAATTATTAATCGTTATTGAACCAGCCAAATTACTAAAAATAGAAATGCCACATCAGCAAATTAGAGATTGTTGAAAAATTATTAGGCAAATGCTAATTAGATGATTAGATGTATTGTCTATGCTCTCAATTGGTTATTGGCGATACGAGACCAACGAAAGAGTGCTGCAAAACCATAAAGAATAAACAGAAGAATTAAATGAATCACATTTAATGCCACATGTTCCCAATCGGCTCCCAATTCCAAAACCCTAGTGAAAGCTTGTACGAAAGGTGTCATGGGGGAGAATTGTGCCAAATATTGCACCCAGACTGGCATAGCCTGAAATGGCCAGCTAAATCCACTTAAGAGGAAGATAGGATAGGAAGAAAAGGCGATTACTTCTAAATAGCCCACTTGGGTTCTGAAGAAACTACTGATAAAGACCCCAAACATCAATACTGCAAGCGACATGGCAAAAGCTATGATAAGCATGCTGTCCCAAGAGCCATGAACATTAAGTTCGAAAATAGGGAATATGGTTGTTAGGAAAAGAAGGAAATAGGCAAAATATAAAAGCATATAAAAACCCAGTTTCCCAATGAAATATTTGTAAATTCGACCATTAACCAAACTTAATATTTCTGGCAAAGCTTTTTTCTGCCTGTCTTTTGTAAAACTTTCACCAATTCCAAAGAGGAGGGTTTGATGAAGGATAAGGATAAATAATCCGGGCAATAAGAACCCACCATAGGTATTTAATGGATTGGCTATTCCTCTCACATCGGGTTCCAATGGCATCACTATTTCCATGGCGTTTTCAGGATTTACTCCATGTGCCATATAGTATTTTAATCTGATACCTGCTCCTGCTGTAATCAATACTTTCTGCAAATCCTTATTGGGATTATTGCTGGGCAAAAACTGTGTGGTATTTAGGTAGACAGCTAAGTCAGTGCCTTTCATACTGAGCAGTTGTGCCTCAAAATCGGCAGGGAAATATATGAAGCCTTGAACATTTAACTTATTAATCTCGTCGACTCCTTGTTCGAAACTTGTCAAATACTCACTTATTTGTATTTGTTGAGTGGCGTCCAAAGCTCTAATTAATTCTCTGCTACTTGATGAATTATCTAAGTCGAAAACGGCAATAGGAACCTCCTCAATATCTTTGTTGATATATATACTTCCTAAGAAAAAAGCATATAATATTGGTGCCAAAAGAAAGGTTAGAATCAAACTATGATCGCTAAATAATTGTTTAATTTCGTAATTGGCTACTCTTAGTATCCCTTTCATATGTTCGCCTCCTGTCTTTTTGTATAATTCTTCAATTGTATGCTTAAAACAGGGAAGCTCACCAGTAATCCAATTATGGCAAATATGATGAGCACTATAATTTCATTTACAGCATATTTTAGAGGAGTCTGCATGAGTTCTATTTTGAAGAAACCATATAGGAAGTGTGTGTATGGAATGATTCCTGCATAGAATTTACTATACCAAGGCATTCCAAGTAAAGGGAAAGTAAAGCCACTAAAAACAAAAGCAGGAGAATTGTAAAATAATACCACATCCATGGACAACATTTCGTCGAGGAAGATGGTAGAAACCGCAAAACCAAGGAAAATGGAGGCGCTAATAAACACAAATAACAGTAGTATCATAGACCAAATCTCACCATTCAATGGGATATTGAACAAGGGGAAAAAGATACCAAAAATCATCAAAGCAAAGATGGAGAAGGCAATCAATTGAGCCATATATTTCCCCAATAGCATTTTAAATACAGAGCCTTTGGTTATGTTAATCATTTCTGTAATTCCGCCCGTATTAAACTCTCTATTAAAAGCTCTCACGGCCACAAACATGATAAACATCTGCATCAATACGGTCATTAAGCCAGGGCCTAGGTAGAACAAGTAATTATAGCTGGGGTTATAAAGAGGTTTAAAACTTAATCGCATGGGCTGAAAGAGTTCCATGCTTTGTTTTTCGGTGAGTCCTTGTGCCTGCATCTTTTGAATAAGGATTCCAGCGGAGGTTGTTAATACTATTTCCGAACTGGCTTTATAGATTAAGTTTCCGAAAACGATATTACTAGAGTTGGTATAGACAACAACTTTCTGACTTCTCGATCTCAGAACTTCTCTTTCCAGGTCGTGAGGAATATATACAATACCTTGTACTTTCCCCGATTGAAAGGCCTCTTGCATGTCCTCCTCAGAAGTGAGCTGTTGAGCGACTGACAAATAAGGTGAAGCTTCTAAGAATCTTGTTAAGGTTCTGCTGAGTTCAGAATGATCTTGATCGTATACAGCAATAGGCAAATCATTGATATTTCCTTTGCCATAAAGGCTATTCAAAAGGAAATATACCACGATAGGAACCGCAATTAGAAGTAAGAATCCACTTCTACTGGTATATAAATATTGGAGCTCTCTCCAAATGATCGATAGGAATCCTCGCATATGAATCTATCTGTCAAATTTTACAGTCATACCAGGTCTGAAACCGTCAATAGGTTTTGTTGGATGTAGATGCACTTCAAAAGTCTTCATTTCGAATTCCCCTTTTTCGCGGGAAGGAACCCAATTGGCAAACGCAGCCATTGGTGCCATATACGAAACCTGGAACTCAGCAGTGGCATCTACACCAGGGATATATCCGCTCATCTTCGTTCCTTTTTTAAATTCGGGCATTAGGTCTTCTTTTAATTGAAGAATGACATATGTTTTTTCTGGAATCATGATGCTGAAAACAGGATAACCAGCTGCAACTACCTCACCCTCCTCAGCAATTTGATTACTGATTTCACCATCGAGGGGAGCTATTATTTTTAATTCCTTATGATAAGCTTGGGCTTCTGCATAAACCGAATTGGCCTGTTGGTATTTGCCCATGGCCATTGCTATATCTTCTTTTCTGGCTCCTTCTTCTGCCATATCAAAAACCGATTTTGCCATTTTCATTTGGTCTCTCGCGGCCTGATATTTGAATTCCATCTCATCCATTTCTTGGCTAGAGATAATGCTATCCGCATATAATAATTGAAATCTTTTATAAGTTTTTTGCGCAAAGTCGAATTGGCTTTTGGCCATATCGTACTGGCTTTTGGCGGCTTCTTTTTCTTGAATTCTAGCACCCGTTTTGGCTTTGTCTACCAATCCATCAGCAGCATCTAATACACCTTGAGCTTGTCCTAGTTTGGCGTTTAAAATAGAGGATTCGTAAATTGCCAATACCTGACCTTTTTTTACTAAATCGCCATTTTTTACTAAAATACTATCTATACGTCCTGGGATTTCAGATGCCACATGAATCACTTTGGTTTCTGCTATTCCTAGGAGGAAGTCAGCTTCTTGCTGTTTGCTATATTTAAATAGGAAGAAAATGGCAACAGCAGCAATAATTACTGGAATGCTTAAGGCTAAATAATTTGTTCTTATCTTCATTTCTAAAGGTATTTTATTTTAAGATTTATTGACTCAGAGGAGCGAATAAAATTTAATTCTGATTAAAGATTTCTAATATTTTCTCTGGTTGTGCAGTGGCAGTGTAAAAATCTGCCAATGCGTTATAATAGTCGTACAAGCTAACGAGTTCCTCTACCAATTCGCCTTCAAGTAGCAAACGAGCATCTAAAACATCAAGGCTAGCTGTTAGGCCTTCAGTGAATCGCTTTTCGTTGACTCTTAAATTTTCCTCTGCCATGGCGATTACCGCTTGCATTTCTTGGTATTTGCTTTGACTATTTAATATGTTGATATAAGATTTATTCACCCAAAGTTTGATTTGGTTTCTGGCATAATCCTCAGCATAATCTACCTCCATCTCTAAATGTTTGGCGGCTTTCATTTCATTAATATTCTTTAAGCCGTTAAACAGGTTCATCTTTACTTGAATACCTAGCATCACTGGTGGTTGAATAATAGGGAGCTCTTCTCTAAAGAAACCATATTCTCCCCAAGCAACAACCTTTGGTAGTATTTCGGAGCGTTTTACATTATAGTTCTGGCGAACCATGATTCTCTTTTGTTCTAAGATACCAAAGATGGGTTGGGCCTCATAAGCGTCTTGTAAGGAGGAATCCAAGGCGATAGCATTCATGTGATACTTCATTTTGTCACTGATGACTAATACTGTATCTTCCTTCATACCCATTTCCGATTTGAGGGCTAATAATGCCAATTGAAGATTGTTCTCATCGTCCTTCATTTTTCTTTTGGCATCGGCAACGGCCACATCAGCTCTTAATAAAACATGAGGCGGAACCACACCAATTTCAATGGCTTTTTCAGCTTCGTTACGATGTTCTTTCATTCCTTCTAGAACATTTGCACGTGTTTCCACAACATCTTGTAATAAAACAACAGCTAAATATCTTTTGATAATGGTTTGTGTGACTTCATTACTCACCTTAATTAGCTCATAACTGGCTTCATTAGATTCTGCCTTGGCAAATTTGGTTCCAGCAATAATTTTTCCGCCCATAAAAATAGGCTGTGTGGCTACAATATTGGCAGTAGGCATATGTTGATTGTCAATCTCAATATTGTAGGCAGGTAATTTGCTTAAACTGCTATTGATAGAATTATATAATCCTTGTTGAAATTCTGGAGAGGTTTCAATAGGAATTATTTCGTTTGCTACAGCCACTCCATATTTTGATAATACATCATCTAAGGAGCCTTTCACTTGTTCCATATTGATTTGCATGTTTTCGCTAAGGTAGGTATAGCCTCCAGCTGCGGTAATCTTTGGAAGGAAATTTCCCTTCATGGCAGCGTGTTCATATTGTTTTTGAAATACGACTTCCTTCTGACGCAAAATCTCTTCGTTATGTTGTATGCCATAAGCTATGGCATCCGTAAGGCTAATGTTTTGAGATTTTACTGAGGTGGGAAAGCTCATTATTACCATCAAGATAATTAGATGTGGCCAAGGTATATTTGGTTTTGTTTTTCCGTATTGAAACATATAGTATACTTTATTTGTGGGCGCAAAAATAGTATTTTTATAAACTATTTGTACTAAAAATGTGAAATAGAACAAAAAAATAATTTTATAGTCATATAAAACACATGTAATGAGTGTTGTATGGTGGTGTAAAAAAATATTTATTATTGTAAATATAAGACTTTTCTGGTTTAATAATAGTATTATAGGAGAAAAAAATCATTTTTGGGTCTGGCTTGAATGATTAATATAAAAAAGAGTACAAAATCAAGCGGATTAATTGAGTTGATTCTTTTGATTTTTAAGTTTAGGATTTTTCAGGCATAAAAAAAGCCGCCCAAAAGAGCGACTTACCATGAAAACAAAAAAAGTTTCTTTATTTATCAGCAACAGCAGCACCATCATAGGCCCACTTCATGTAAATAGCTCCCCAAGTAAAACCACCACCGAATGCTGAAAGGATGATATTGTCACCTTTTTTCAGTTGGCTTTCCCATTGGTGTAAACAAAGAGGGATAGTAGCATCAGTAGTGTTACCATAGTCTTGAATATTCACCATTACTTGTTTTGGACTGATACCCATACGACGAGCAGTAGCATCAATTATTCTTAAATTGGCTTGATGAGGAACCAGCCAAGCTAAATCTTCAGGTTTAATATTATGTTTCTCCATGATATTAACAGAAACATCGGCCATGTTAGAAACAGCAGACTTAAACACCGCCTGACCTTCTTGGTAGATAAAATGTTCACGAGCATCAACGGTTTCGTGACTAGCAGGCTTAACAGAGCCTCCTGCTTTTTGATGTAAGTGAATTCTTCCGGCACCATCAGAATGGAGATCGGCATCTATAATTCCAAAATCCTCAGTGGTTGGTTCAATCAGTACTGCTCCAGCACCATCACCAAATAAAACACAGGTTGTGCGATCGGTATAATCTACTATCGAGGACATTTTATCAGCACCAACTACTACTACTTTTTTATATAAACCACTCAAAATGTAGCTACGAGCAGTTTGTAGACCAAAAATGAAACCACTACAAGCCGCATTTAAATCAAAACTAAAAGCATTCTTTAGTCCAACTTTATCACAAATAATATTTGCGGTAGAAGGGAATTGCATATCGGGGGTCACAGTAGTGCAGATAAGAAGATCAATATCTTCTGCTTTAGTGTTTGTTTTTTCTAAAAGTTGAAGTACAGCAGGTGCTCCTAAATCTGAAGTTCCTTTTCCTTCACCTTTTAAAATATGTCTCTTCTTAATCCCTGTTCGGGACATAATCCACTCATTATTGGTGTCAA
This sequence comes from Lentimicrobium sp. S6, assembly GCF_013166635.1. Taxonomy (NCBI): domain Bacteria; kingdom Pseudomonadati; phylum Bacteroidota; class Bacteroidia; order Bacteroidales; family Lentimicrobiaceae; genus Lentimicrobium; species Lentimicrobium sp. S6. The sequence continues at coordinate 16,817 of NZ_JABKBZ010000042.1, forward strand.
CAATGGTAGATAACTCGTCATTGGTTAAAATGTATTCTGGAACATACGTTGATATTCCGGTAATTGCAGCATTTATCTTTGACATATTGCCTGGTTTTTTTCAGGGCGCCAAATTGCTATTTTTATTTTAACTGACAAAATTATTTATTAGTTTTTTCGAATATTTTGATTGTTTTTTCCAAAATGGTAAGGAAAATTGCACAAAACAAAGCTTAGGAACTCAAAATGTTTATTTTTGCCACGAAAAACAAAATTATATCAAAAAACTGGTTATTTGGATTTGTGAATATGCATCAATTTTATTTAAACTCCATTTCCTTTCGCTTCCTTGTTAGGAGGCATAACCATAAATCTTTCAAATGAAAATCGAAATGAGAAAATTTTATTCAATTATTATTTTATCAATTTTGAGCTTGTCTCTTTTTGCTCAAAATGATACTACAAGTAAATGGACACGCGGTGGTGACTTTTCTGTTAATTTTAATCAAGTGAATTTCACAAATTGGGCTGCCGGGGGTGATAACTCTGTTTCTGGAGTTACTCTTTTTAATTATGATGTTACTTATGATGATGGTAGGAGCTCTTGGAAAAACAAATTTATCATGGGTTATGGTCTTCAATATTTACAAGACGATTATAAAAAGACTGAAGATAAAATTGATTTGAGCTCATTATATGGGTATAAAATTTGTAAAAATTGGGATGCCAGTTTTAATGCTTTTATCAAAACTCAGTTTGCTGAAGGTTTCGATGGAGATAATGACTCGGTATATGTTTCTAAGTTTATGGCTCCTGGTTATATAGGATTTGGTCCTGGTTTTACCTATAAGCCAGTGGAGTACTTTACTGTTTTTATGAGCCCTGCAACAGTTCAGTTTGTAGTTGTTAACGACCAGCGCTTAGCGGATGAAGGGGCTTATGGTGTTACTGCAGCAGAATATGATACGGCTGGGATGAAAATTAAAGATGGTGAAATGATGAAGACACAGTTTGGATTTAATCTTAAAGCTGCATTTAAAAAGGATATTGCTAAAAATGTTAATCTTGAAACTACACTTGAACTATTTAGTGATTATTTATATAAGCCAGAAAATATTATCGTAAGATGGGACGTCATTATCGATATGGCTGTGAACTCTTGGTTATCTGCGAAATTAACTACTGGCTTAATCTATGATGATAACATTGTGATTAACGATAAAAGTGGAAATCCACTTGGGCCTAGAACACAGTTTAAAGAAATGTTTGGTTTAGGACTAGGGATTAAGTTCTAATTTTATTTCAAGTACTGATAAAAACGATTTTGGAACACCATTTCCAAAGTCGTTTTTTTATTTACACTCTTAAGTCACATTAATTGAAGAATTGATAATTTTGCAAAAAAATAATAATTGAAGGATTCCATTGCTATATTAACTATGTCTATTGAAGATTCTCTAGCTTATTCACTTGATAGTGTTTCGCAAGAGAGTATCAGTGTTTTTGATACTTTTGAAGGACAAATCACTCCTCAAAATCTCAATAAAGCTGTTGAAGGTTCCTATAGTACTGATTGGCTCAGCTTAACTTTTCTTGGGATTGTGATTTATTTAATTGTTGTTCGATTTTTGTTTAATTTTAATTTTTCTGAAGCCTTTAAAGGCCTTTTTAAGATAGAAAGTCTCGATCAAGTCAGTTTTGAAAAACTAACCCAAAATACAGGCTATATATTGACACCCATTTCATCAATTGTTTATGCCTATTATGTCTATTTCTTTATAAATCCTAATTATTTACAGCTCGATTTAGACTATTTATTTCTGGTATTTGCCTTTATAATCAGTGTTTTATTTATTTTAAAAGTTTTTTTAGAAAAAATAATCTCATTGCTCTTTAATAGCAGAAAGACTTTCCAGTCCTATTTTTCTGATCATCTATATATGCTTGGTATTTCAGGTCTTTTTCAGCTTCCATTTATCGTGATTTTTGTTTATAGTCAAATGGTTTTCTTTCTTTGGTTCTCACTTGCTATATTGCTTCTGTTTTGGCTTTTTAGGTTATTAAGGGGGGTGATCATTGGATATAATCAAAGCCAATTTTCTAAATCATATATATTTTTATACCTTTGCAGCCTCGAAATTTTACCGATTCTGTGGGCGTGTAAATGGCTTATAAATAATCAGTAAGAAGATATAGGTTTAACACAAAAATTAATCGCCTTGAAAATAAAAAATGTACTCATATCTCAGCCCAAGCCGGCTGATGTCGAAAAATCGCCTTATTACCTTTTGGCCAAAAAGCACAAGGTGAATATTGATTTTAGAAAATTCATTACGATTGAAGGAGTGAATGCTGTAGACTTTAGAAAAGACAAAGTTCATCTTTTAGAGCATACTGCGGTCATTTTTACTAGTAGAAATGCCATTGATCATTATTTTAGAATGGCAAAAGATATGCGATTGGAGATTCCAGATACCATGAAATACTTTTGTGTTTCTGAGGCAATTGCTTATTATCTTCAAAAATATGTAACCTATAGAAAGAGAAAGATTTTTTATGGGAGAGGAAACTTTGCTGGTGTTTTTGAAATTATTCAAAAACATAAATCCGAGAACTTCCTATTGCCTTGCTCAGATGACTATAAGCAAGATTTACCTAGCATAATGGATGAACACAAGCTCAAATTTAGTAAAGCTGTAATTTATCAAACATTAGCTAGTGATTTAACTGATCTAGATATCAATAGCTATGATATGTTGGTTTTCTTTAGCCCTACAGGAGTAAATTCGTTGCATAAGAATTTCCCTAATTATGAGCAAGGAAAAACTATCATTGCATGCTTTGGACCAACAACTGCTCAAGCAGTACTAGATGCTGGCCTAAGACTGGATATTAAAGCACCTACAAAAACAGCACCATCTATGACAATGGCCCTTGAAGAGTATATTCAAAAGAATTCATAAGTGAAAACTTGTTTTCATGAAAAATACATTGCCTATAACTGAAAGCCTGAAAAGCAAGAAGCTGATCAGGCTTTTGTTTGAGTCAGGTAAATCTGAGTTCACTTATCCATTTAAAATACTTTATAAAGTCGTTGATTTAGATGAAAATCATCCTGCTCAGTATATGATAAGTGTGAGTAAAAAGCGAATAAAAACTGCGGTGGGTAGAAACCATATTAAGCGATTATTTAGGGAAACCTATCGAAAAAATAAACATCCACTGCATGAAATTCTATTGAAGGAAGATAGGAAATTAGCGTTAGTCTTTATATTTGTTGGAAAACCAAATATAAAATATCAGCAGATGGAGGATAGAATTAAAATAGCGATTGCTTCCCTCACTGAAAAGATGCAAAAAATCTAGATCAATTGTTTTTAAGTAAGTTTTGCTTAACAAATATTTCCATGACCAACCATACCAAATTCTTGAATCTTTGGCTATCTTTGTGTACTACATAAACCGCTGCATATGTATATAATTGATGAGGAACTAGAAAAACAAGAAATACTAAGGCTTTATCGCAGGATTTTAAGAATGCGACTGACCAAAAAAGATGATAAAAGCGATGCTAAAATTATCCGGAAAGCCTTTAATGTTGCCAACGAAGCGCATAAAGGAATGCGCCGTCGTAGTGGTGAGCCTTATATTTTGCATCCTCTAAATGTGGCATTAATTTGCGTAGAACAATTGGGATTAGGTACCAAAAGCATCGTGAGTGCCCTCCTCCACGATGTGGTAGAAGATACCGATTATACCATAGAAGATATTAAAGCCTTATTTGGTGATAAAGTAGCCATGATTGTGAGTGGCCTCACCAAAATCAAAGGTATGTTGCGTAAGAGTAATGTGGAATCGGAGCAAGCTGAGAACTTTAAGAGACTTATTCTTACCCTTTCCGAAGATGTCAGAGTGATTTTGGTTAAGATGGCCGACCGTTTGCATAATATGCGGACATTGGACAGTATGCCTCATGAAAAGCAGCTGAAAATTGCATCCGAAACCAATTACCTTTTTGCTCCTTTAGCTCATAGGTTAGGCTTATATGCTCTAAAGACGGAACTTGAAGATCTTTCTTTTAAGTATACTGATCCTCAGGCCTACGATATGATTGTGGAGAACATGAAAGAGACAGAGGATGAGAGAAAAAGGTTTATTAAAACCTTCTTAACTCCTATTAAAATTGAACTCAATAAGGCCAAATACGATTACAAAATTCTAGATCGAGAGAAATCCTCTTTTTCTATTTGGAAGAAGATGCAAACCAAGAAAGTTCCTTTTAGTGAGATCTATGATATTTTTGCTATCAGAATCATCATCAATTCAAAACCGGAAAATGAGAAGAAGGATTGCTTGATGGTTTATTCTATTATCACCGACTATTATTTTCCAAATGAGGATCGCTTCCGGGATTGGATTTCCACTCCCAAAGAAAATGGTTATGAGAGCTTGCACACTACAGTGATGAGCAAAACAGGAAAATGGGTAGAGGTTCAAATTAGAACCACGAGAATGGACGAGATTGCCGAGAAAGGTTATGCTGCCCATTGGAAGTATAAATCGGATGTGAATAAGGTGGAAAGTGGTCTAGATGAGTGGATGGCTAAAGTGAGAGAGATGTTAGTAAAGAATGACATAGATGCCATGGATTTTATGTCGGAATTCAAGCTTAACCTTTTTGCAAAAGAAATAATGGTTTTTACACCACGAGGAGATATGAAAAAGTTACCTCAGGACAGTACACCCATCGATTTCGCCTATGCAATTCATACCGATTTGGGAAATACCTGTATGGCTGCTGAGGTAAACGGAAAAATCACCGCTCTTAACCATAATTTAAAGCCTGGTGATATTGTTAAGATTATTAGTTCTGATAACCATTCTCCCCAAGAAGCTTGGCTCGATTGGGTGATTACATCTAAAGCCAAAAATCAGATTAAAAACTCTCTTAAGGAATTAAAGAAAGCCAATAGAAAACAGGGTGAAGAAATTATTGAAGGCTTATTTAAAAACCAAAATGCAGAGTATAATAAAGAAGCATTACAAAAATTGATGAAGTGCTTGGGTTGCCAATCTAAACTCAATTTCTTTCATAACGTTGTTACTGGAAAGGTAGCAGAAGCAGAGATCAAGCAATGTCTTCAAAAGAATGAAAAGTCATTGTGGCAAAGAGTCCTTCCTTCCTTTTTGACCAATAGAACTACCGGACCACAAACTTTGGAGGAGTCTATTACTGAGGCTATTCAGAAGAACCCTGAGAAGCTGATGCTCGATAAGAATGCCAAGGGGAAAGACCTGAAGTATATCATAGCTGACTGTTGTAATCCTATTCCTGGAGATGACGTCATTGGGATTAATATTAACAAGAAACCCATTGCTATCCATAGAACCAATTGTCCTGAAGCTATAGGTTTAATGTCTACTTACGGAAAGCAAATTATTAAAGCCAAGTGGAATTTTGGTGAACGAGTAGGATTCCTAGCAGGTATTCATATTACAGGGTCCGATTCTCAAGGTTTGGTGAGTAATATCACCAATGTGATTTCTGATAATTATGGTATCAATATGCGATCTATTCACTTTACCACCAGTGCCAATTATGCTGACGGAACCATTACGCTTTATATTAACGATACCAAAAGTCTCATCAAACTCATGAGGAATATTAAGGAATTGCGAGGGGTAGAAAAAGTAGAAAGAATAGATAGTATTCAGGAATTTCATTAGGTTTTTTATCTCACTAGCTAAAGGACCCTGAGTCTTTCGAAGATTAGCTCCGTAGTGCATTACAACTCAACGAACTCAACGAACTCAACGAACTCTAAGTACTCTTTTATTTAGAATACCCCTAAATAAATAATATCATTTCATCGGATAAACAACTTTTCTAATTTTGTGGGAGTCACATATATGTCTCAAAAAAGGCATCGTATGCTATTATAAACACACACATTCCTAAAATGAAAAAAACTTTATCCTTTATCATGATTTTGTTTCTTGCCATTCAAATTCATGCCGAAACCATTGAGAAAACCTATTTCTTTAATGATTTTCAAGTAAGAGCCACTTCAGGTAATTACTATATGATTGATGCTAATGGAGCTTTGAATACTGCAGTTATCGGACAACCATTATTGCCATGGTTTGCAGCCAATTTCGTATTACCTCCAGGTGAGGAAATAGAATCCGTAGAATTTATTGGTAATGATTTGGTGACCATGGCTGGAAACTATCAGTTAATGCCAAAGCAATATGCACAGCCCATTAGTAAAGGAAAATCGGGTGAGTTTGCAAAAGATGAAAACATTTATCAATCAAATGAAGCCTATCCAATAATAGGAAACCAAACTCATAATACTCAGTTTTGGGCTGGTCATGGAATAGGGACTGTAAATTATACTCCTTTTGTTTATCATGCCAAATCTGGAGAAATTAATTACTACCGACAAGTGAGCTTGGTGATCAAAACTAAAAGTACTGAAAAGGCTCAAGCTGCTCTTCAACTCCTGAACTCCACCAAAAATCAGCTGGTTTCGGAATTTATAGAGAATCCAGAAAGCTTGAAAACTTATCCTCAAATAGCCTCCTCTAAATCTACCGATTACGATTATCTCATTATTACTCCAGAGGAGTTTGTTAGTGAGTTTGATGCTTTGGTTTATCATTACCTTGTCAGAGGAATGAAAACTATAGTAAAAAGCAAAGAAGAAGTTCTAGCTGAAATGGATGGGCAAGATGCACAAGAGAAAATCAGAAACTATATCATTCAAGAATATATAGCAAATAATGTAACTTATGTGATGCTTGGTGGTGATGTGGAGCATATTCCTTATCGTGGATTTTATTGCTCCGTTCAGTCTTCCTCTGTTTATGAAGATGATAACATCCCATCCGATTTGTATTATTCTGCTTTAGATGGAAACTGGAATGCTGATGGGGATGGTAAATGGGGAGAGATTGGAGAAGATGATTTATTACCAGAAGTAGCCGTAGCTCGTTTTTCATTCTCCAATACCACTGAATTGGCTAGCATGCTCAATAAAACCACCAATTATCAAAGCAATCCTGTTTTAGGTAACCTAGCACATCCCATGATGGCTGGAGAACATTTATATGATAATCCTATCACTTGGGGATCTGATTATTTAGAATTGATGATTGGTTATCAAAATGAAAATGGATACGAAACCACAGGAATCCCTACAACTAATACTTTTACTAAATTATATGATGAGGAATCTACTTGGTCTTCTACCGATCTTACCAACGAAATCAACCAAGGTAAAAACTTTGTTCACCATGTTGGACACGCCAACGAGAACACCGTAATGAAATACTATACCAGTGATATCACCAATAGCGCTTTCTCTGGTGCCAATGGAGTCGATAATCAATTCACCAATATATATACCCATGGTTGTATTTGTGGTAGTTTCGATGCTAGCGATTGTATAGCTGAACAAATGGTTAAAATTGACAATTTTGCAGCTGCTTTCGTAGGAAACTCTCGTTATGGTTGGTTTAACGAAGGACAAACTGAAGGACCATCGGCACATATACATCGAGAATTTGTAAATGCACTTTATCATGAGCGTGAATATAGAATTGGAATGGCTCATATGCTTTCTAAATTTGAAACAGCACCTTGGGTAAACGCTGCAGGTCAGCATGAAGAGGGAGCCCTCCGTTGGTGTTTCTACGATTGTAATGTTTTAGGGGATCCTGCTATGGGTATCTGGACTGCAGAGCCTAGAGAAGTATATATTACTAGTCCTTCAACAATTGCGATTGGTCAAGAAACATTTAATATTGAAGTTTCAACAGCGTCTGGAGATGTTCCTTATGCAATGAATGCAACATTAATTATGGATGACAATATTTATGGGACTTCTGATTTCCCAGATACAGGCATGCTAGAAATGGAAATAGACCCTGTTTTTACCAATGTAGGAGCTGCCACACTTTGGGTAACAGGTTATAATTTACTTCCTCAGTCCTTCGAAGTTCAAATCATTCCTGCCGAAGGTGCCTATGTGGTTTTTGCTGGCTGCGAAATAGAGGATGCTTCTGGAAATAATAATGGAATGTTAGATTATGGAGAAACTGTTTCGCTAAACATGAGTCTAGAAAATGTAGGTGCTATAGCTGCAGAGAGTATTGTAGCCAATATGTCTTGTTCTAATGATAATATTACTCTCAATAATACCTCAGCAACATTTGGCGATATCGCTGGTAATTCGACTGTAGAATTAGAAGCTGCATTTGAAATTACTGTTTCCAATGATATTGAAAATGGCACTCCTGTGGTTTTTGATTTGGAATTTATTGGTGATAATGGAACTTGGGAAACTCAAATGACCATTATAGCCCATGCACCTGCTTTCGAAATTACATCTTTCAGCCTCAACGATGAAGCCGGAAACAATAACGGAAGACTTGACCCAGGAGAAACTGTAATCTTTAGTGTAGCTGTTGCTAACACAGGTTCTTCATTATCGCCAAATCTTAATAATGTATTGACCAGCGATAGCGATTTTATAACGATCAATAATGGAACACAAAGCCATGATGCCTTAGCTTCTGCCGAAGAAGCCGAGCTTAGTTTTGAAATCTCAGTTTCTGCAAGTGCTCAAGTTGGTGATATTGCACATCTAATGATGGATGTGGATGCTGGTGAATATGGCACCTATATGTCTTATTATTTCACAATAGGATTACAGGTGGAAGATTGGGAAACTGCAGGTTTTGACCAATATGAATGGGAAACATCTGGAGATGCTCCTTGGAGTATTACTACCACAAACCCCTATGAAGGAGATCATTGTGTAGGATCAGGAACTATCTCTCATAATCAATCAAGTGATATGATGCTCGAAGTGGATGTTTTAAATAATGATAGCATTAGTTTCTATTATAAAGTATCCTCCGAGGGCAATTATGATTTCCTTAGATTTTTAATCGATGAAAACGAAATGGACAAATGGTCTGGCGAAGAAGCCTGGACCAGAAAAGCTTATCTCATAACGGCAGGTTCTCATAGTTTCTCTTGGAATTATACTAAAGATGGTTCTGCTTCAAATGGAGACGATAAAGCTTGGGTAGATTATATTGTATTTCCTGCTTTAGGCTTGATTAATAATGTAGCACAACTTGGACAAGAAATCTCATTAGATTTTTATCCAAATCCAGTGATGGAAACCGCTTATTTACAGTTTGAAAATTTAGAAGCTCAAGTGATCAGTATTCAGTTGATTGATCCTCTTGGTAAAGCAAGCCAAATTTCTAGTGAGTCATATACTGTAGGTGAACAGCAAATAGAGTTAAGCTTAAGTGAATTAGCTTCAGGTACCTATACTTTGGTATTAACGAGTAAGAACAAAGTATCTACCATTCAGTTTATTAAATTGTAAATCAATAAAATATATTGAAATAGCTCTTCATTTATGGAGGGCTATTTTTTTATTTGCTATATACATAAGTAGTTTTATATTTGCGAACATTTATTTTTAATCTAAAACCCAATTATGAAAAAGTATTTTAGTTTTATTATCTCTGTATTCATTTCGGTTAGTATCTATTCCCAACAAAATTTTGAATCTGCATATATAATAGATAATCAGGGTGATACGATTGCTGGCTTCATTGATTATAGAAATTGGAATACCAATCCTAATCATTTTAAATTTAAATCTTCTGAAGATTCCGAAGAAGTTATATATAGTACAGGTGAAATAAAGTCCTTTAAAGTTCATGAGGAGTTATATGTTAATGCGGAAGTGGAAGTGGAAATTTCTGCAAGATCAACTTCAGCACTAAAGTTTGATTCAGAATTAAAAATTGATAAACAAAAAGTATTCTTGTTAGTTATCCTTCAAGGCGAAAAAAGTTTGTATTATTTAAAGGACGAATTAGGATATGAAAACTTTTATATTAAAATGGATAATGATTTTATTTTGCTCACTTATAAACGATTCTTAAAAGAAATAGATCAAAAAAATGTCATTATTGAAAACACAAAATTTAGAGGACAATTGACTTATTATCTAAGTGAATGTAAAAAGTTAGGCTCATCAATATCTAAAGCAAACTATACTAGAGAAAGTTTAGAAAGGGTGTTTGAAAATTATTATAAGCAATGCACAGAAAACAAACCTGCTTTAATAACTAAGGCAGAAAAACCTGCTTTTTCCTATGGTCTCATCGCTGGTTTAAGTATTACTCAAGTTAAGTTTGATGGAACAAATGAATTATTAACTCGTTTGCCATTTCCTAAATCGTCTAATATTTATGCTGGTGGGTTTTTTGAGATTATTTTTAGCAGGAGTAAGGGAAAGGTCTCCTTATATAATGAACTAGCATATACTAGCTATGAAACTAATAATAGCTATGAAGACAGGTATTCTAAAGAGTATGTGGAAATTGGTTCTTCAAATTTGATTCTAGTCAATATGTTCCGTTATAAGCAAACTGTAGGAAAGGTAAGTTTATTTGCTAATGTTGGGGTGTTAAACTCCTTTGTAATTGGGACTACTAATTATTCAAAAGTCGAGAATAAGTTTAATAATACGGTGAAAGAAGGTCTGGCTATTGAGGATGTAAGGAGTTGGAGTTTTGGTGGTGCCTTAGGTGCAGGTGTAATGTGGAAAAGCTTCTCAGTGGAATATAGATACCAGATTTCTCAAGGGATTTCCTATTATATGAATTTATCTTCCTGGACGAATAAAAATATTTTTCTTTTAGGATATCGATTTTGAGATTTAAATGATAAATATATAGATTTGGCTCTTCATTTGTGGGGGGGCATTTTTTTTATTTTATTTTTTTGGCATCAAAATTGTAATTTCACCTTTCAAATAAATATCCGCATGATGAAATCACTGAAAATTCTATTCATAGGCCTAAGTATTCTTATTGGAAATACAATGATGGCTCAAACTTTTGATTTTGAAAAAAGTTGGAAACAAATTAATGATTTAGAGAAAAAAGGCTTGTCTGCTCAAGCATTAGAGCAATGTCAGATCATATTTATTCAAGCTCAAAAAGAGGATAATTCTGTACAGCTAATCAAGAGCTTGATTTATAAAAGTAATTTCCGTCAAGCCTATGAAGAGGAGGCCCTAAAGAAATCAATTGGAGAAATTAAGGAGATTCTATCTGCTAGTAATGGAATTGAGAAAGCACTCTTATCCATCGCCTTAAGCGATTTGTATCAGCAATATTATCAGCGAAACCAATGGGATATTCGTGGGCGTTTGCATGTGAGTGGACGAGTGGCAAAAGACCTAGAAGCTTGGAGTCAGGAGAATTTTAGAGAGGAAAAAGAGAAATTGATTTCTGCAGCATTAGCCGAAGAAGGTTTATTGATGAAGTCACCATCAGAACCTTGGAAAGAGATTTTTCTGGATCAAGAAAAGGATTTCAAAACCTTCCCCACACTATTTGACTTTGTGGCTTGGAAAGCCATCGCTTTTTATTCCGCCTCTGAGTTTTCTAACTCAGCTCAAGAGGATTTGGTGATTTTGAATCAGGTGATGCTTTTTGGAGATGACAGTCAGTTTGTAAATGTGATATTTAATGATTTTGAAGCCAAAAGCGCTAAAGTAAAAACCATTCAATTATTTCAAAAACTGATTAAAAAACATCAAGGCAATAAAACACCAAATGCATTTCTATATGCAGAATCACAGCGAATAGCATATCTAAAGAGCAATGGGCAAATTGATGATAAAGAATCCCTTTTATTAAAAACGCTAAACAATGTTTTTGAGAATTATAAAGGACAAGCAGGAAGTGAATTTTTAGCTGAGGAATTGATAAACCAGTATAAATGGAATACCGGTAATGAATATGATTTAAGAAAAGCTGAGGCCATTTGTCAAGCCATGATTGAGGTAGACAGGAACTCCAAATATTTTAAAGGCGTATTGACTAGTCTTCAAGCCAAAGAATTGAATATTTCTATGGATGGGGTTATTCTTCCAAATCAAGCTGCATTTTCTACTATTTCGTTTCAAAATATGACTCAGGCTTGGTTTAAAATTATTCAATTATCTGAGGACGAAATTATAGAAAGAAATAGCAGAGGTGAAGATCAGATATCGAAATATTTGAATTCCCCATTGATAGCAGAATTTGACTATGCTCTGACTGTTCAAAACTACCTTTCTGCGAAGAAAGCATTATTCGAACTCCCTCAATTGGGAGTGGGGCATTATGCTATTATTGCTAGTACGGGTCCCGATTTTAATCTGGAAAAAGACCAACTTCGAATGGGGGAGTTCTGGGTGACCGGGTTACAACTCATCAGTAGGGGAAACGATGGGCATTTCTTGATAGTAGATAGGGAAACAGGAAAACCAATAGATAAAGCAAAAGTTGAAGTTTACTCTTCTCAATGGGAGTATTCTACACGAACCAATCTATCTAAACTAGAAGAGACTATCACATCTGGAAAAGATGGAACTTTCCAATATATGAATGTGAATGGAAAGCAAATCACCTTTATAATATCCAAAGGACAAGACGAATGGAAAAGCGGGAATGTATATGTAAGAGATTATCGTGAAAATGCTCGAAAAAATGAAAAGCATTACTTCTTTACCGATCGAGCCATTTATCGCCCAGGTCAAAAAGTGTATTTTAAGGGAATCTTCACCAATCAAAAGAAAAACGATGTGGAGCCTATTGCTAAGCTAAGCAAAGAGGTGAAGTTATATAGCACCAATGGCAAAGTCATTCAAACTATAAATGTGACTTCCAATGAATTTGGTTCTGTTGCAGGTAGTTTTGTTTTACCACTTTCTGGATTAACTGGAAATATGAGAATTTCTGATGGAAAGGGGAGTGTAAGTTTTAAAATGGAGGAATATAAACGTCCTAAATTTGAAGTGAATTTAGAAAGCCCAAGCGTAGAATTTCAGTTGAACGATCAGGTGAGTTTGTCGGGAAATGCAACGTATTTTGCTGGTATTGGTGTTCAGAATGCAAAAGTGAAGTATAGAATCAGTCGTGCAGTATTTATGCCTTGGCGCTGGGGTTTTTGGCCGCAAATTGAGGATTTAGATATTAGCGCTGGTGAAGTTTCAACCAATGAACAAGGCGAATTTGAAATCAGTTTCTTGGCGCTTGCTCCTTATGATATAGAGTTCTTGCCTTGGTTTAATTATCAAATCACAGCAGAAGTAAGTGATGAAAGTGGTGAAACTCATACTGCTAGTATGGATATCCGACTGGGTAAACAATCCATACTCATCTCCACTAATTTACCTGAGGTGATGGATTTGGAACATCCCAAAGATGTGGAAGTGAAGGCTGAAACCCCAAATGGCAAAAAACTCAATAGCCAAATCCACTTTAAGTTGGAAAAGCTGATTACGAAGGAAAAACTCAGTCGTTTAGTGAAAGTGAATGTGGATACCCTCCTCATTTCTCCTGAAAAGTTGAAAAAGGATTATAAAGATTTTGTATTTGCTCAAAAACGTGCTCCTTTGAAAATTGAAGCTACAGTTCTAGAGAAAACCCTGCAAACAGAAATAGATTCCATCATACCTAAAAGCATTTTCCAGTCTTTACCAATTGGCAGTTATAAAATGACTTTAAGTACGGTAGATAAAAATGGAATAGAAGTGAAAGATACGGCGTCCTTTAAAATATTCTCTTCCAAAGAGAATAAATTGGCTTCAGCCGAAGAGTTCTTCCATATAATGAATCACCAAAATGCAAAAGTTGGAGATACATTGCATTTTAGCTTTGGGTCTTCTGTAAAGAATCCTCAATACTATTATCAGTTAAGCTCAGGTTCCGAAATGATTACTTCTTCTTGGTATAAAGTTTCTAAAGGATTGAATCATATAAGTATTCCTATTACAGAGAATTATAGAGGAGGTTTGAGCTTACAGCTTTTCTTTGTGGCTAATAATCAAGTTCACGATGTTTCTCAAAACATCAGCATTCCTTTCGATAATAAAGAATTAAAAGTGGAATTAATCACCTTTAGAAGCCCCATGGAACCTGGAACTAAAGAGCATTGGAAGCTCAAAATCAGAAATAGAGATGGAGCGCAAGTGGATGCCGAAGTTTTAGCGGCCATGTATGATGCTTCTTTAGATGTTTTTCAGGAGAATAATTGGACTTTATGGCCCTATCACCCTAAGAATAATCCGTTTAATTGGAGTTCTTTAGGTAGCTATTTCTCCGAAACTAGAAATAGATATGATTCACCATCCTATCCTTCATTTTCTAATCCTAGTCCTTTAGAACTGGCTTTCACTAATTCTTCTCGTAATAACAGGATTATGTATTCGAAAATGGCTGGTGCAGGTGCCATGCCAATGATGGATGGTATGAAGGCGGAAGCTGACATGGATTCAGAAGCAATTCCAGAACAACCTAGAAGCGTGGCAATAACAAATATGGTAATTGAAGAAGAACCAGAAAACCCAAAAACAGAACCCAAACCTGTCACACCAAGAAAAAACCTGGAGGAAACGGCATTCTTCTATCCTCAATTAAAGACAGATATGGCGGGACAGGTTTCATTAAATTTTGTCAGCCCTGAAGCTTTAACAAGATGGAAATTGATGGTGATGGCAACGACTCAAGATATGGAAATAGGTCATTTTACTCAGGAAGTAGTGACTCAGAAAGAATTAATGGTGATGCCCAATCTTCCTCGCTTTTTAAGAGGTGGTGATCAAATGACATTAAGTACTAAGATTTTAAATCTTTTAGAGGAGGAACAAGTTATAAATGCAGAGTTAGAAATTTTAGATGCGGCTACCAAAGAGCCACTGAATATGTTGGTGAGTGGACAAGTAAGTGAGCAGAGTTTGAGTATTTCTGCAAAAGGACAAGCAGAGGTCAGTTGGAGTATTCTAGTTCCAGAAGAAATAGGTGCAGTTATCATCAGGGTATTGGCTCAAGGCCCAGCGCATAGCGATGGTGAAGAGCATATTCTTCCAGTACTCAGTCAGCTTCATTTCCTGACTGATACTTATCCTTTCTGTCTTTCTACACAAAATAGTATCACGCCAGAGGAGCTATCTTTGAGAGAGGTGGAAAGACCAAATCAGGATGAATTGACTCTAGAAATCACCACAAACCCATTATGGTATGTGGTTCAGGCTTTACCCAATTATGCCTTGCCTCAAAAGCCCAATGCTTTGTCTTGGTTTAATTATTATTTTATCCATGCCATGGCTTCGGATATTGTAAAAACGAATCCTGAGATTCAAGAAGTATTTAAGCAATGGCAACAACTTTCGCCAGAGGAATTAGAATCGGAATTATTCCAAAACCCAGAGCTGAAAAAGGTAATGATAGAAGAAACTCCATGGGTGTTCAATGCCGAAAACCAAAGCCTCAGAAAAAGAGAAATAGCTAGATTATTCGATGAGAACAATTTGAATTATCAATTGGAGTCTGCATTAATGAAGCTTCAAGAACTGCAAAAGTCGAATGGTGGTTTTTCTTGGATAGATGGAATGCCAACAAGTACTTATATCTCGGCTGAAATTTCTGCTGGGCTTGGTCAGCTTTTAGAAGCAGGGATTATTAATCCTGAAAAAGAATATGCCATAAAAAATCTGATTAAGAACTTAGTGAAGTATTTAGATGATGAAATTGAAATCAATTATCAGAAAGCTTTGAATAAAAAAACAGGATATTCTGCCCATGGTTTGGTTTCAGCTAGAGCTTATTTCATAGAGTCTTATCCATTAAAAGAAAAGCAAATTGCATTCGATTATTTCCTCAATAAGATGACGGAAAAGAAACATCAGAAATCATTATCTCAGAAAATGGGATTGGCTCGTATATTATGGTATAATGGTCGTTTTGAGGAGGCTAATGAATTAATGGCCGCTCTTAAAGATATATCCTTGACTGATGAAAATGGAGGAATCTATTGGAGAGACTTCCAGCGTTACGAGTCGGTGAGAAAACAAGCAGAGATGATTTCGCTATTTAGCTTAGCTAAGACTGATGATCAATGGATAGAAGGCATGAAACTTTGGTTATTGCAGCAAAAGCGTGCCAACGATTGGGGTGATAATAAAGCCACTGCACAGGCCTGTTTCGCTATGCTAAACGGAAGTACTGCTTTGTCGAATAGTCCAAAAGTATACCTTATAATAAATGGTGAAGAACAACTGATAGATGGAAATGCCGGAACTGGATATTTCAAAATCACCTGGAGAGGAAACGAGATTCCAAAAGCACTAGAAGGATTTGAAATCAGAAAAGAAGGTAAGGGAATGATTTTCGGAGCTTTCTACGATCAGTATTTCGAAAAGATGTCGGAAATTGATGCCCATGAAGGTGGTGTGGAATTGCAAAAGCAAGTGTTTGTAGCCAAGACAGAAGATGGGAAAAACGAGCTATTAGCATTAGAAGATGGAGCCAAAATAGAATTGGGCGACAGAATTGTAGTTCGCATGATTTTAAATAATAAGCAGGCTATGGATTTTGTGCACTTGCGCGATTATTTACCCGCAGGCTTCGAAAATCAGAATCCACTGTCTGGTTATCATTGGCAAGGTTCTATTTCCTATTATCAAGCTCCTGGCGATGTGGCCACCGACTATTTTATCTATCACCTACCCAAAGGTAAATTTGTGATAGAATACGAATTAAATGCCACTATTAGCGGAAAGCTCAATCTAGGCCCAGCAGAGGTACAGTCTATCTATGCACCGGAGTTTGGCGGGCATAGTGAGGGTGGTTTTGTAGAAGTAATAAAGTAAATTAAAGTGCCTAAAGAATTTAAAGTTATTGGTTTGGAGCATTTTTTTAGATTTTTTTTCGTCAGGCATAGCTAAGGGATGATAGCCTTGTAAAGGATAGCGTCCCTGAAACTAGATAGTCAAAAAAAGCCCGGAGTATTTAGAGTGATAGTTTTTTGTTTTCTTGGGATTATGGTCTTAGAAGACCCCACGCCAAGACCGCAAAGAGAGGTTTACACCAAGTATGCAAAGGAGAGGGCAAACAGTTGTTTTAGTATTCAGGATTTTAGGCGAACTATAGTTGTAAAGCATCGCGTCCCTGGATCTGGATAATTATTTCATATTGAATGATGCATTGGTGAAGCATCGTCCGAGCTTACAGCCTTCTGTTGGTTTGTTAATAAAGAATGACAGTTTCGATACAGGGCAAACGCATACTTTTATTTTATCCGCGGATTAACACAAATTTAAAATAATCTGTGAAAATTACTTTCAGTGAGCTCGCTTCGCTTCGGTTAGCGGAATCCGTGGTTAGATTTTCTCTTTATTAAAATATATGTCGATTCTAAATCATGAACCTAAAGTATAAGTCTGCCCTGAGTTTCGATATGACCAAGCCTATTGTTTGGTAAATAAGTGTTTTTGACTTACCAATAAGCAAATCAGGGCCTCAATCCTTTCGCTATACTCAAGGCTTTGATCCCTTAAGTTTATCCAAGTTTATGAATTCCAGGTTCAAAGGCAAGATGCTTGAAATCCAGCCTCCTCTGTCGGTTGACTAGCCAGGTAAACTTTAGGTGGGGCTCAAGATTCAATTTACTCTATTTTCTTATGCGGCCTTTGGGTATATATTTGCGTGGAACTAGCGAATGTTCCAAGTTTATGAATTCAAGGTTTAATTGGGGTTTCAGAAATCATTATATATCCACGAAATACCAGAAAACACAGCCATCAGACTAAAAATTCAATTCTAATCACCTAATACTGTAACCTCTATTTAAAAATGCCGTCAAAAAGACAAAATTAAACAACATGGAAACAAAGAAATTAAGGAGAAGTCTAAAAGACTCAGTTATAGGAGGCGTTTCCGGAGGTTTGGGAGAGTATTTCGGAACCGACCCGGTGATTTTCAGGATATTATTTATCGTATTGACCTTTACAGGAGGTGGCGGTGTTTTAATATATCTTCTAATGTGGATATTCATTCCCAAGGCGGAAATCGATTACGATTTTTTCGAAAACAAATCCACAAGTGCCAATGAAAAAACAGAAGCAAATGACAATGCTCAAGAACCCAAAGCAGAGCCTTTTGGTGCTGAATCTAAGGGAGCTAAAGAAGACTTTTTTGGTGCAAAAGATAAAAGTAAGTCTCTGGACCCAGAAGTGCTAAAAAGAAGGAAAAATGGAAACCTAATTGGAGGCGCCCTATTGATAATGATAGGAATGTTCTTTCTAGCTGATGATTTCTTTCCTTGGCTGAGCTGGGAATACCTATGGCCTGCAGCTTTAATTATTGCTGGATTGGCTATCATTAAAGTGAATTATAATAATAAGAAACAAGAAACTGATCAAGATGGAAAATCGTAATATATTTTGGGGAGTCCTTTTAGTAGCCGTTGGCGGACTCTTTATTCTAGATAACATGGATTTAATCAACTTTAGTTTCTCTGCTTTAGTTGGACTATGGCCTCTTTTATTAGTGTTGTGGGGAATTAGTATTTTACCAATGAAACCGATGTATAAAACAGTTGGGGGATTGTTGATTGCGGTATTTGCTTTGGTTTATGCTTCTACAAGTGATAAAACATTTTGGTGGCAAGATCACATCATCAATAAATTCGATAAAAATGTTCATATGAATTATGGAAATGATGATGACGAGGATTATGATGACGATGATGATACTTATTACAATTTCAAATTCGACGAAGATTCAACCTCCAATATCACTAATGCCAAGCTGAATATGGACATAGCTGCTGGAAAATTTAGAATAGATGAAGCTACGGATGATCACATCATAGACTTTGATGCCTATAGCAATATTGGCCCATATACCAGCAATATGGTAATGAACGGGAATACCGCTGAAATTAATATCGACTTAGAGGATGGCGTGATAAGAAATGGCACCAATAGAAATAGAGCCTCTATTAAATTAAACCCAAAAGTAGAATGGGATTTAGACTTAGATATTGGAGCAGCAGATTTTAGAGCCGATTTCAGAAAATTTAGAGTGAGCAAATTGGATATCGATGGTGGAGCCTCTGCAATAAAAGTAAAAATTGGAGATCTACAAGAAGATACCTTTATCAAGATAGATGCAGGTGCAGCTTCCATAAGAGTCGATATTCCACAAGAAGCAGGTTGCTTGATAGAATCAGAATCCTTTTTAGTAGATATGGAATTAGATAACTTCCAAAAAAATGGGAATGGTGATTATGTGACTTCAAACTATGAAGCAAGCGAGCAAAAAGTAAGAATAGATATCGATGCTGCTATTTCAAAATTAAAAGTAGGTAGATATTCAAAGTAAAACCCTTAGCCTAAGATGCTAATAGGAGATAATGGAAAAGAGCAGATTCACCTTTGTGGTGTATTGGCTCTTTTTTTTTAGGGTTTAGTCAAAATAGTTTATATCGGCAATTTGGATGTTTTTTGGGTGTTATTTCCAAATTAGATTTTCTAATTTCCACTTGTCTTTTGCTTGGTCTTCTCCTGTTGGATAACCTATGGGAATGACATTGAGGGGAATGTGATTCTCGGGTAGATTCAGCTCTTTTACCACTGCTATTGTTCTATCATCATAGGGAAATGCTGCTGTCCATACAGCTCCTAGGCCAATACTCTCTGCTGCCAATAGGATGTTTTCTGATGCTGCAGCACAATCATGCACCCAATAGTCTTTGTCTTTGAGCTTGCCTGCTTTGTCCATATCACCACATACTACAATAGCTGCTTGGGCCTGTGCTAACATTTTACCATAGGGCAATTTCTCACTGAGTCTCTTTAGTGTGGCTTTGTCTGTAACGACATAAAAAGCCCACGATTGACGATTGACTGCTGAAGGAGCAGCCATGCCCGCTCTTACTAGAAGCTCCAACTGGGCTTTAGAGACAGTGTCATTAGTAAAGTGTCTAACACTTTTTCTATTATGAATGGTCTTCAATGTTTCGTTGGCATATGTCCTTTTTACTGACGGAATAAAAGGTTTCCCGTCCACCTGCTCAAACATATCACTCTGCATACCTATAAAATTACCTGCTCCATAATAGCCGCCATTGGCATAGATAATTGGTTTTAGCAGATTCATATCAATAGTACCATTTGCCCCCAATACAGCTTTGTCAGCCTTTACATCAATTACTTTTCCTATGAATTGTCTATGAGAGCCCAAATCATGATATTCCGTTAGTTCACACTCAATCACTATAGGAAATTCTTTAATATAGGGTGCATCAACAAATTCTCCTCTTACAGGTGTAAGCCCAGTTTCTTTGAACTTATCCATATCCTTTCCTGAATATTTCCCTACATAAGAAACATATTTTGTTAATTCTTCAGTTGGAATATTCACCGTAAAAAACTTCTTATTGGTAAGGTTGTGATATGAATAGGTAGCTGGACGCATAGATACAGCAATGCTAAGCGGCTGCGAATTGGCAATACTCACCCATGCTGCAGTCATCATATTAGGCTTCCCATCCTGATCATATGATCCAATAACTAATGCTGGTTTAGGATACAAGGCGGATATTATGCCCAACGATTTTTTTTCAAAATTATTTACAGTCGAATCATTCTCCGCAAAACCTGAAGTTAACTGTGCAGGCAACGATATCAAACGCGTCGTTTCTTCTTTTTGCGTTAACATAACAACCAATACCAATACGATAAAAGCTAAGCCAATATTTAAAATTTTACTTTTTTCCATCTTCTGTATTTTTAAGAGCTTGTTTTTTATATGAAATAGTATCCATGAAACATCCTGTTGGGCAGACTGTGCAATAAGGTTTGTTAAAGAAAAGAGATAAAATAACAATTAAACCTCCAGCTATAAAGAAACCATAGCTTGCTATTCTGAACGAAAACATCATAAAAGGTTCAAAATGATTTAATTGAGGTGAAAAACCAAACAATAGTATAGCTGCAATAAAGAATAGATACGCCTCTCTTATCGATAAGTTTTTCCACGATTTTGGCAATATCTTTTTTTTAAATGGCGAAACCTTATTTACCAATTCTTGCAATGCTCCCATTGGGCAGAGGTAGTTGCAATAATACTTTCGCTTTCCTAAAAATGATATGCCTATGGCTAAAACAAATAGCATTACCGATTGCCAGTTAAGCACCCACGGAATTCCGTTTAATAACCAACTGTATAATAAAAATATCGAAAGGGTTTTGTTCAGTACAATTCCAACCACTATAACTACCAAAACCAAATAGTAAGGGCGTAGTTTCTTATGAGCCTTTCCAAATGCAAACGCTAGCGATAGCAAGACAACAACCAAAAATAACACATCTTTTATCGTGCTTAAAATTGGCTGTTTTTCCCAACTATCTATTGGCGAATTATAAAATACTGCCGCTGTTCCTTTCATTCCTTTAATAATAGCATTGCTGCTCATTGTAGCACCAGTAGCCCCATCTACACTTTGCTCTTTCACCTCACGAAGCGATAAATTATTCCATTGTTGTAAAAAGTCACCACGAGTAACATAGGCTAAATAATCAACCGTCTCTCCGCTATTTAGCAAGCTTATCCCCTTTACATTATATTTATCATCAAGACCTATGAGTATCGGCACGAGCCCTCCATAACCTATATTATCTGTCACATAATCAGAAGAAACCAATGCTTTTCCTATCTCTATTTCTCCTGACCTAACTTCTATTATATTACTATTGGATTTTAGAAAAGAATTTGCCTCTGGGAAGATGTTTTGTACCGATTCTAAGGTAACAACGACCTCTATATTTGATTTAGTGAAAAGATGCCTTCGGCCACCACTATAGGCTATAGCTGCAAGGAGAATAAGCACAAGCGTGTAAAGATATATGGTCTCTGAAAGTTGATATTTTGATATTCTCATTTAGATATGCCTTATCTGATATTTGTAAAAAAAAGCAAAGGTAATCGAATATCTCTGGGATACCTTACAAGTTATGGGGGTTTTTAATTAATCAAAATCGCTTTTTTATTTAGCAATAAAAAGCTCAAAAAGAAGCATTTCTACACGAAAAATCCAGCTTCCTTATAGGCTCACCAGATGAGGTCATTCCACTTCGAAATTAGATAAGTACTTTTAATAGACGATGGAATGCAATTTCTTCTGGGCATTGAAATTGGACATTCATACAATAGTTTATTACGATTGAAGGATAGTGTATCCTCTTACTCCAAGCTAGAGCAGATTTACGATATGATCGTTATAAATAAGATAGTTATGCCATCAAATTTTTCTTTTATTGCTTTCTTAAGCATTGAGTTTTTATCCGAACTGGTTTTATTTATCCCTATAATGAATTGAAATGAGTCTACCTGGCAGTTAGGCAAGCCAGCCTTGGCAGCAGACAGGCTTTATTTCGAATTTCTTATGAAACCTCTTTAATTCTGTCCCAAAAAATCGGGATGGCTTATCGGCATTAAATCCGACACAATTTCAGAACAAGTTATTGAAATTTCATATTTCACAAAAGGCTCAATAATAATACAATTGGTATTACATCCATTTTTCCCGAGAAGTCTCCACATGATAAAGAAGATAGTTCATCAGTTGATGTGCCATATCTTCGGAAATATAGGGGATATTCATTTGTCCTGAAGCATTATTTACCCTTAAGGTGGCCAAGCCCCTTCTTTTTTGAAAGAAGGATTGCCTGAAATCAACAGATTGTGTTTTAAAAGATTCTGCTTGTTGCCACTCGGTATTAATGGCTCCTTTGCCCACAATCAATTGCGTTTTATTAAACTGAAAATAGCTTTTCCTGACCATCATCCGGCAGTATAGCCCAGATATAATTAACCATGCAACTCCAGCAATGAGCAATAAAGGTTCATGAAAATAGAATACGCTTGGGGCTATGGCAGGAATTACTCCTCTTTGAAGCCATAGCAAATTAAAGTATCTGGGATGTGAATAAATCTTTTCGCTATGGTCAGGCAAATCATCCTTAAATAATTCACCTCTAATACTTGAAATATGATGCTCAAGACAACCGGGAGCATCAGCCACTTGTTTTTGCTTGGTCTGTTTACTTACCGCTTGTTTAAAGCTAATTCTAAAAATACCAAATATCTTTTTTATGGGGCCGGTTTCCCAGTTGAGTTGCTGTATTTTATTGAATGGAAGTAAAACCTTACGCTTATCAATTAAACCAGTAGTAATTTTATAACTTTCTTGATGCTTGACCAATCTAAAATCGTAATATTTGATGACGGTGTATAGAAGTGTAGCGAGGACGGAGGCGAGTAGAGCAATAATAGTTAATCCAGCAAAAAACAAGATACTTGAGTTCGCTATAATGCTTTGAAAAGAATCAGAATAAGCATCGGTTTCTTCTTTGAATAAATCTTGAATCTGATCTACTATTTGAGAAGTAAAAACAAGAATAATTAATCCTGTTTTCAGATGGTTTTGGCTGATGCCTATTCGCAATAAATCTAAGGGACTTAGTTTTAGAATTTCTTTTTCTTCATTGTCATTAGAAATGGATTCAGAATCTTTTTCATTTGCTTTTTCCTTATGTGATTGCAAGAATTCAGTTAAATGCTCGGTATAAGCTCCACTTAAGGAATATATCTTTAATTCTTTTCCTACTGAGCCTGCGGTTTCTACCTCAAGGGAATGTACATTTAGTAGCCGCTGTAAGAGATTCTGATTTGTGTTCACGCTCTGTATACGATCCAATGGTATAGAAAGTACTTTCTTGCGGAGGTATCCTTTTTTAAGAATAAACTGATTCTCATCAATAAAAAAGTAGAAATTCAGGTAAAAAAGAATGGAGTGAACAAGTATTAATAGGATAATAATCCCTATGACCATAGGAATAGTTATAGATTCTGGTAGTCGATGCTTCTGAGCAAAGATAAGGATGAGCATAGGCCAGTAGGCTCGTAATTTAGCTTGAAGTTCAAAAGCGAAAACCGCTAAAAATCCTCGAGGTTCTTGTCGAGTGGGTTTTGTTAAATCAGGCTTAGTCATGCTGGTTTACTTTTGATAAGAGAAAGGATTCTATTTGAAGGGCTTTATCTGGCAATAGCCCAGGGATAGAAAGATCGCTCACACTACCTCCAGCTGTAAATACTTTAACCCTCGACAAACCAAAGCTCTTTTCCATCATATTCTGACTCACTTCTACATGTTGTATTCGATTAAATGGAATGGTGGTTAGTTTGTAAATCAGAAGTCCTCTACGGAATGATATATCTTGTTCTCGAAGCAAATATCCTTTTTTGGGAAAACCGAGAATGACGAGGACAAATCTCAAAATAAATATCAATACAAAGACAGAAGGTATGCCCATTGATACTAAGATTGGGATATCACCAGTTGAGAATTGGATACTCAGGAAAAAGATAGTCAGTGCTATAAATAATATAATGGCAGCGCCTATTTGGTTGATAAGTTTATACTTCTTTTCCAGAGCTTCAAATTCTTGAACTTCTATTGGAGCGAGTAGATCTGGTAATATCACTTGATTTGAGAATTCTTCGTTTGCATGCATATTCATTGGATTATTAGAACCTATTTTGAGGATGGTATTTATTAAAATTTGGTCCACCACCCATCAGGCACATTTATATAATTGCTTCCCAGTATAATGTCTATAACATCATCGTTGGGATTGGTAAATTTAGGCAAATATTATCTGTGACCAACAAAACCTATTCTTATTAAGAACAGAAGCTTAAAAAGACCTATTTTTATCGCGCAAAATCATTTAGCCATTTTAAAAATATTTTTATGAAAAAAATTATCATGTTATTCTTCGTTGTCAGCTTAGGTCTAGCTTCTTGCAATACAGAAAAACAGCAAACGACCAACAGCGACAATCCCTTCTTTTCGGAATTCGAGACTCCTTTTGAGGTTCCTCCATTCGATAAAATTGAAGCAGAGCATTATATGCCCGCCTTTTTAGAAGGAATGAAATTGGAAAAAGCAGAAGTTGAGGCTATTGTGAGTAATCCTGATGCACCAACTTTTGAGAATACCATAGTGGCTTATTCAAAAACAGGTGCTTTTTTAAGCAGAGTAAGTTCGGTATTTGGTGGTTTAAATGGAGCCAATACTACACCAGAATTACAGAGTTTAGCTAAGGAGCTTTCTCCTTTACGTTCGGCTCATGGTAATGAGATTAGGTTCAATCAAGAATTATTTGAGCGTATTAAAGTGGTATATGAGCAAAGAGAAAGCTTAAAATTAGATCCAGATCAATTATATATGCTAGAGAATATGTACGGTGGTTTTGTAAGAAACGGTGCTAATCTTCCTGCCGAAGAAAAAGCAAAGCTCTCCGAAATCAATACAAAGCTTTCTAGTTTGGCAGTACAGTTTGGTCAAAACCTAATGGGTGAGACCAATGCCTATCAACTTATTATTGAAGATGAAAAAGATTTAGATGGCTTGCCAGAAAGTGTTAAAGCTGCTGGTGCACAGGAAGCCAATCGTGTGGGTTTAGAAGGTAAGTGGGTGTTTACGACCCAAAGATCAAGTATGTATCCTTTCCTTACTTATGCTACTAACCGCGACTTAAGGCGTCAGATTTATACGGCTTACACCATGCGTGGTGATAATGATAACGAAAGAGACAATAAGGCAATCTCTGCTCAAATCACCAACCTAAGAGTGAAAAAAGCTAAGATTTTAGGTTTTGAAAGTCATGCCGACTTGATTCTATCTACACGCATGGCTAAAACATCCGAGCGTGTTTATGATTTATTAGACCAACTATGGTGGCCTTCATTAGAATTGGCTAAAAAGGAAATCGAAGATATGCAAGCCATTATCGATGCTGAAGGCGGAAACTTTAAATTGGAAGCTTCAGACTGGTGGTATTATGCTGAAAAAGTACGCGCTGATAAATATGCTTTCGAAGACAGCCAGATTCGTCCTTATTTCTCTCGCGAGAATGTGCAAAATGCTATTTTCTATGTGGCTGAACAATTATACGGGATTACTTTTACCGAAATTCAAGACATTCCAAAACCACATCCAGATGCTTTTGCCTATGAAGTAAAAGAAGCAGATGGAACCCATATCGGCGTTTTATACCAAGACTTTTATGCAAGACCAAGTAAGCGTGGTGGTGCTTGGTGTGGTGCATATAGAAGCTTTAAAATTGTTGATGGCGAAAAAATTACTCCAGTAATTACTTTTGTAACCAATGCACCTGCTCCAGTAGGAGATGCACCTTCTTTGTTTAGTATTGATGATGTAACAACTGTATTCCATGAATTTGGTCATGCTTTAGACGGATTGTTTTCCAATGTGAGATATCAATCAACTTATAGGGCTCGCGATTTCACCGAATTGCCTTCTCAACTTATGGAACATTGGGCAATGCATCCAGAAGTTTTAAAGGTATATGCTAAACATTACGAAACTGGAGAGACCATTCCCAATGAGTTGGTAGAGAAGATACAAAATGCAAGCCTTTTTAATCAAGGATTTATCACTGTTGAATTTGTTGCAGCTGCACTTATCGATATGGAATACCATTCTCTAACTGAAGAGCAAGATATTGATGTTAGAGCCTTTGAGAATGAATTCTTTGCAGAACGAAAACTCATACCTGAAATAGCTCCTCGTTACCGAACCACTTATTTCTCTCATATTGTTGGAGGATATTCTGCAGGCTATTATAGTTATTTATGGTCGGGTGTTTTAGACAACGATGCTTTTGAAGCTTTTGTTGAAACTAGTTTATTTGATAAGGAAACAGCAAAATCTTTCCGCGAAAACATTTTAGAGCCTAATGGTTTAGTCGATCCATTGGAAATGTATATCAATTTCCGTGGACGAGAAGCCGTTATTGAGCCTTTACTTAAAAGTAGAGGTTTATCTTCAAAGTAATATAGGTTTTTAGATATCATTCGGTAAAATCAATAAAAGGAAGAAGCACTGATGTGTTTCTTCCTTTTTTTCTTCTATTTTTACCGAGCTGGACAGATAGGTTTGGTCAGAATATCCGCTTTCGTTTGGTTTTTGATTAGAAGCAATCAATCTCACCCCACCCAGATAGTCTTAATATTCAGAAATTCCTTAATGCCATAATGGGACAGCTCTCTACCGAAACCAGATTTTTTTATTCCACCGAAAGGTAGACGAGGATCGGACTTGGTCATTCCGTTAACGAAAACCGCACCACTCTCCACTCGTCGGGCTAATTTCACTCCTCTTTCTTTATCATTGGTCCACAAGCTGGCTCCTAATCCAAATGCACTCTCATTAGCTATTATAATGGCCTCCTCCTCATTTTTTATAATATAAATGGAGAAAACAGGGCCAAAGGTTTCCTCATGATAGATGTTCATCTGAGGAGTCAGGTTTTTGATGATGGTGGGCTCAAAATAATTTCCAGGTCCACTTATGGCTTTTCCACCTTCGATAATTTCAGCGCCTTTATCCACAGCATCTTTTAATTGTATTTCGAGGTCGATGAGTAAATCGGGTCGGGCGAGTGGGCCGAGTTTGCAGTCTTTCTCCATGGGGTTTCCGATTTTCCAATTCTTAATCTCTTTTTGAATCAAGTCTAAAAACTGATCAGCTATAACTTCATGAAGAATAAATCGCTTAGCGGCGATGCAACTCTGACCATTATTTAATAATCTAGAGAATACACCCCAATAAGCGGCCTCCTCCAAATTGGCATCTTCTAATACGATAAAAGGATCAGATCCACCCAGTTCCAAAACCGATTTTTTTAATTCACTTCCTGATGTTCCGGCCACTTTGCTACCCGCATATTCACTTCCGGTTAAAGTAGTTGCTTTAATATGTGGATTTTTGATAATGGCTTCCACTTTGGAACTTCCAATCGCTAAATTTTTGAAAGTATTCTCAGGGAATCCAGCTTTTATAAAACAGCTTTCAATAGCTTCTGCACAGCCCATTACATTGCTGGCATGTTTTAATAAACCTACATTCCCGGCCATTAAAGCTGGAGCCGCAAATCTAAAGACTTGCCAAAAAGGGAAATTCCAAGGCATCACCGCTAATATCACTCCCATGGGTTCAAAACTCACAAAGCTTTCTTTGGTATCGGATTCGAGTATTTCATCCTTCAACATTTGCTCAGCTTCATTGGCGTAATACTCACATACCCAGGCTGACTTTCCCACTTCTCCCAAGCTTTCCATAATGGGTTTCCCCATTTCTAAGCTAATGATAGAAGCATATTCTTCTTGGTTTTTTCTCAATTCCTGTGCCAAAGCAAGCATGAGTTTAGAACGCTCTTCAAAAGTGGTTTTTTTCCACGAAATCCAAGCTTTTTGAACTTTATCAATATGTTGCCTTACTTGGTCTGTGCTAAGTTCTTGATATTCCTTTATTAAAGTGCCATTGCAAGGGTTAATACTTTTCATCTTTCTAAAATTTTAAATTGAAAAAAGGAGATATGGTCAAATTGTTTCCAAAATTACAGTTTCTTGTGGATTTTTTTAATAAAAACTGAAGGCTTCTAATTCGTTTAATAGCAGATTTTTAGCTCTCAAATTAATGAATGATATATTGAAATCCTATATTGGTTAATAAGAAAATGTTCAAAATAATTACTTTCTTAAATAATTTCATTACTTTAGCGACTTTAGAAAAAATCAAAAGCTAAAATCCCATCAATGAATAAAAGTCTACTTGAAAAGTCAGTGTCTACTAATGGTGTATCTAACGTAGAACTTAAGAAAATATTTCAAAAAAATGCCATCATTGAATACTTATATCACCTAGGGCCAACATCAAATCCAGATATTGCTCGCTTAACAAAGATGAGCTCGCCTACGATTACCAAGTTACTTCAGGAGCTGATAGATTTGGGTATTATCAAAGACATGGGGATAGGAGAATCTATCGGGGGAAGAAAACCCAATCTCTATGGAATTAATCCTAATGCACGCTATATCATTGGTATTGATGTGGATTGTAGAATGGTGAAATTAGGTGTTTTTAATCTGGATAATGAAGCCGTTTCAGAAATCGTCACCTACTTTGGTAATGTTAAAGATAAAAATGAAATGTTCACCGATCTTTTTAAAAGGTTGGACGAGCTTTTAGCATCGGCAAATCTTGATAGATCTTTATTCTTAGGTATCGGTGTTTCTATTCCTGGCTTAATTAATTCCAAGACAGGCCAAACCTATATGGATGTAAGGATCAATGGTAAATCAATCGTTGAATTATTTGAGAATCATTATCAATTACCAACCATTATCGATAGCGATAGCCGAGTGATGGCTATCGGAGAACAGGCTTTTGGTTTTGCAAAAGACAAGAAAGATGTTTTATGCTTAAATATCTGTGATGGAGTAGGTTTAGGGATGATCTTGAATGGGATTGTTTACCGCGGTAAGAGTGGTTTGGCTGGAGAATTTGGTCATATCAATGTGGTGAAGGATGGAAATCTTTGTACTTGTGGAAAGTATGGTTGCTTAGAAACAGTAGCATCCGGAGGAGCCATTATAGAACAAGCACAGCAGGGAATTAAAAAAGGCCAGGAAAGCTTGATAAAAGAACTAGTAAATGGCGATTTGGAAGAAATTCATGTTTCCGATGTGATTGAGGCGGTGAATAAAGGAGACTTATTTGCCATTGAAATCATTAATAAATTGGGCAATTTCTTAGGAGAAGCCTTAGCGAGTTTAGTACATATTTTCAATCCCGAAATGATTATCATAGGTGGTAAAGTTGCACTGGCTGAAGAATATCTCATCAATCCAATCCAAAATACTCTGAATAAATACACCATCAGTCATATTAAAAAAGATACTGAAGTAGTGACTTCTCTTCTTCAAGATAAAGTAAAACTACTAGGATCTGTAGCTATGGTAATGAATCAGGTATTTGATGAGAATGTAGAGGAGATGAAGTTTCTTTAATTTTTCTTTGTTCTTAATTGGTAAATTATTGGGTTTGTTTTTACTAGATTTTTCCAAAAAAAAGTACAAAAGGGGTGTAAGCCAATTAAATTCATGCTTATGGGTCGGCAAACAGAATAGTCTTCGTTATATCTTTATGTAGCCGACCTGAACTCTTATTGTATCCATATCCAAGGGCTTCGCCCGCACTATTCATATAGCGCCCCTTCAGGCATTAGCGTTAACTTAAGCAAAAAGCTCTTTCAATTTGTTGCTCAAAATTTAATCGATTTTTCCTTTTCTCATAAGTACAATACCTTGATAATTTAGCTAATGAGTCGCCTGGGATATTTGGGCTGT
>NZ_JABKBZ010000043.1:0-46681 GCF_013166635.1 Lentimicrobium sp. S6
TCTAACCAAGGTACTTGGACTGATGTTTTCACCATTGAAATACATCCTGACAATATAGTATATATGCCAGAGCTGGCTTATGCTGCTCACAACTTCGACCCTGCTGGCGAAGATGATGACAACCTTCCTGAAGGTGGAGAAACCATCAGAATGCCAGTAAGTCTTTTCAATTCTGGAAACCAAATGGCTACTGGTACTGAAGCTATCCTTTCTACTCAAGATCCTGATATCACTATCACCGATAATTCTGAAAATTATGGGGAAGTGAATATCAATGGTGAAGAATGGTGTGATTACGATTATAATTTTGATATTGCAACAGGAATCACTCAAGAAAGAGATGTGGAATTCACCTTAGACATTACTTCTAATGAAGGCACTTGGACTGATACTTTTATCGTAACCATTTATCCTGATAATGAAACTCCTTTACCGAATTTAGTGTACCAATCTCATTATTATGTTCAAGCAGGTGAAGACGATGATGACCTCCCAGAAGGTGGCGAATCCATCAGAATGCCTATAGAAATATTAAATTCTGGTGTTGCTAAAGCCAATGGTGTATCTGCTACTATTTCTACCACAGACCCATCTATTACAATTACAGATGATTTCGAATACTATCCTCCAATAAGCCCTAGTAACGATAAGTGGTCTGACTATAATTTCAACTTCGATATTGCACCTGGTATCACTCAAGCGCGCTTTGTAGAGTTTGCTATTGAAATGAATTCAGATGAAGGAACATGGATAGACTTCTTCTCTCTTGAAATTTTCCCTGACAACAGTTTACTTATGCCAGAACTTGTTTATTTTGATCATGAAATAGATGATACTGATTCTGATGAAAGTGATGGAGATGGTATTCCTGAATCTGGAGAATCTGTACAGCTACCAGTGAGAATTTACAACGAAGGCAACGGAATGGCCAATAATGTTTCTGCAGTACTTTCTTGTGATGATCCACATATTCAATTAGTGGACATTAACGAAAATTATGGAGATATTGATGCACTAGAGACCGAATGGAGTAATTATTCATATGATTTTGTAATATCGCCTAATTGTCCAGCGAAAGATGTCATGTTTACCTTGGAAATTACTTCCGATGAAGGAAGCTGGACTAGTTATTTTGCAATATCAATTTCAGAACCTGACAGTAAAGATATGACTTACCCTAATCCTAGTAATGGAACATTCAAAGTTCTATCTACAACACTTGATGGTAGCTATAAATATCAATTATTAGATATTTCTGGTAATGAAATACATAATGGGGAAGTATTTATTGCCAATCATCATGAACCGGTTATGAAATTTGATGGTTTGGTAACAGGAATATATTTCTTGAAGCTAGATAATGGTACTGAAATAAGAATGCAAAAAATTATTATTCAATAATTTTTAATAAACAATATGAAGCGAGCTTTATTCATTTAAAGCTCGCTTTTTTTTGAATAGTGCTCTGTAAAATTGTTTCTAATGTCTTTCTTTTATCTCTAAACTAATCAAAGGAACCAATGTTTTGAGCATAGTGAGCTGATTAGCAGCCATTAAAAAAAACTCAGAACTTGTGCACTGAAAGACAAAATTAAGGGCAAAATCTGATTATTTAATTTTACTATTCCTAATGTAAAATTTCGGAGTGGAAGTCCTTTAAATTCCTGATGACAATCTTTATCTTTTAGCTAATCAATAATTGAAATTAGATATTAATTTGTTACTTAGTAGCTAATCTAAAAACACATACTTCATCCAATTCCTTTTTTTAATAGGGAAGCGGTAACCAACAAAGATTTTAAGATATGTATAAGAAGTAGTTGCGTACCTATCAGCGAAGAGGTCACTGGCATAAATATCGGCTACAGCGAACACTCCTCCATAAAAACGTTTTCCATTATACCCTGCTGTTATTCTAGTATAAATAGAGCCTCCTAGACTATTGGAAAAGCGAACCTCATTCTCATTATGTAAAAGTATATCTCCATAACTATACAGTAAGCCAGGAATTAATGCAGCATGGATATAGTATTTCTTCTTAATACTAAAAGTATACATATAGCCAGCATTCAACCCTATTTTTAGATATTCAGCTTTTTTAAAATTGAGATAGGAATTTTGTAAACTATCTATTTTAATGATGGGTGTTGGAGAGTATATTCCCTCCATGGTGGCCAAAATACCAATGACAGGAGAGCCAGCACTTTTTAATTGCTGTTCTATTGGGCGCAGTGCCGCTTTATTGGAATATTTTTTATGATTAAATGTGTAATATACGCTTAGGTTTAATGTCCTGTTTCTTAAATTCTTAAGGTATGGATAGTATTCTTCATTTAAGAACCAGTCGGGATATAATCCTTCTACATTCTGGTGAGTAAATCCTTTTGTCCCTCTGTAATAAGCATTGGCACGAAGCTTTCTACCGGAGATACCTAGCTTAATAGCAAATGTTTCAGAATCACCTTTGTCTTTGTCATTTAGCTCAAGTCCGGGGATGGCATAAGTTATTTCCAATGCCAGCCATTCGTAATCAAAACCTAATCCAAAGCGCAAAGGTGTATTTGAAACAAAACGATAACGATAATCTGTTTTGGTGTTTACTAAATCGATTCCCGTTTGCTGACTTACAGCAATTGGAGCTAAATGAATATGATCACTTCTGCTTTCAATATAATTAGTGTCATATTTTAATGGTTTTAACTTGAAATTAGTGTCTATTTCAATAGCCCATGAACTCCATGACAGGAATACAAGAAGAATAAAATATATATGTTTATTTAGCGGATGCATTATTTGGTAAAACTAGATATAAGTCTTTTTATTATCGATAGAAGAAAAATAGTTTTATAAACATATTTCACTTGAAAATAATGAGAAATAAAAAGTGCTTTTCACTAACTTTTGTGTTCTGTTGAGGGAGTGATACTCTGTTCTTATAGAGTAGGAAGGCTTGTTTAGCTCGTTTTGTATTGCCAATTTTTATCCTATACAAATTTACTCAAAGTTTCTAAAAGCTGTTCTTGTTTAAAAGGTTTGCTAATGAAATCATTCATGCCGGCATCCATGCTTCTGTCCATATCTGCTTTCATGGCATTAGCAGTCATACTGATGATTGGAATGGCTTTCAGACCTTTCTCATTCTCATATTCTCTAATGATTCGAGTGGCTTCTAGTCCATCCATCTCTGGCATTTGCATATCCATTAGGATGATGTGATACTTGTTTTGCTCAAATTTCTGAACCGCTTGTAAGCCATTTTCGGCTATTTCCACGTGGTGTCCTAATTTCTGAAGTACAGTGATGGCAACTTTCTGATTAATTAAATTATCCTCCGCCAATAAGATTTTTAGAGGAGGAATTTTATATTTATCCTGACTAGTATTTTTTTCTTTTTGCTCTACCAATTCCTCGCTAAATAATACATGCATTAATGTCCTCTTGAGTTGCTCGAGTTTAATGGGCTTATAGAGATAAGCCTGAAATCCTGCTGTCTGGAATTCCTTTTTCAAGCTAAGTTGTGTCATAGATGATAAGAGTACCATCACTGCATTTTTAGTTTTTGGACTCTTTCTTACCATTTTTGCAAATCCAAAACCATCTATATCTGGCATCATATAGTCTGAAAGTACAAAATCGTAGGGTTGATGATTATCATAAGACTCCTCTAAAAGTTTAAAGGCTTCATAGGCAGGATATGCGGAGTCGCTCTTGCATCCCCAGAAACCTAGATACTTCTCTAAGATTTTTACATTGGTAGCATTATCATCTAGAATAAGTGCTTTTAAACCGGCCAGTTCTATTTCTGGTTCTTGATAGGTCTTATTCATGTCCATTTTCAACTTAGCGGTAAAGCTAAAGGTAGAACCTTCTCCTACTTCACTTTCAACTGACACATCGCCTTTCATTTGATTTGCGAGTCTTTTTGCAATAATCAATCCAAGGCCAGTCCCTCCAAACTTTCGTGTGGTAGAGGCGTCTACCTGGCTAAATGGTTTGAATAGTTTATTCATTCCTTCCTTTGAAATACCAACACCTGTATCTTGGATTTTAAAGAGGATTTCCACTTCATCATAAATCACTTCTATTACCTCTGCAGAAATTAATACTTCGCCACCTTCTGGAGTAAATTTAATGGCATTATTGGCAAAGTTGATCATGATTTGTTTTAAACGAACGGGATCCCCTAATAATTGATGTTTCACATCTATTTTGGTATAAGTGATGAGCTCTATCTTTTTATGGTCTGCTTTAAACACCAATAAATCGGCAATTTCACTGACTACCTCATCGATATTAATTGGGGTTTGTTCTAATTCAATTTTCCCGGCTTCTATTTTCGAGAAATCTAGAATATCATTAATGATACTTAATAGATTATTAGCTGAAGTATTAATAACATCTAAATATTCAACCTGCTCCTTGTCGAGTGTAGTTTGCTTTAATATTTCTGTCATTCCCATAATACCATTCATGGGTGTTCTGATTTCATGACTCATATTGGCCAGAAAAGCACTTTTAGTTTTATTGGCTAAAATGGCTTTCTCTTTGGCCTCTACCAACTCATTCATCAGTTTCTTACGTTCAGTTATATCGGTAATAAAAGTAAGTATTTTAGGTTTGCCATCCTCTCCGGTTAATAAGGAGGTATCTGCTAAAACATATTTGTCTTCTTTATCTTTTGATATTAATTGCCAATCTCTTCTGATGTCATTTTTTCCTCTATATAAATCGTAATAATCCTGTTGGATTTGTTCCAGATCACTTTTATGGAAAATGCCCCATATATTTTGACCTTTGAGATCGAATAAAGAACAATTCATGAGCTCACAAAAGGCAGGGTTTACATATTCAAATACAGCATTTTCATCTGAGACTGACATTCCAATAGGAGTATTCTCAATAATATTACGAATTCGCTTTTCACTCTCTTTTAGTTTGCCAGCTGAAGTTTTGTATAACTTTTCAATGGTTTTCCATTGTTTCATGGCTTGCTTGAGAAAAGCGTTTTCTTTTTCAAGGCTTTTTATTCTCTTTTGAAATTCGTCGGCTGTTTCCATAATTCTAATGACTGAGTTCGGGATATACAATATCTAATCCACATTTTAAATCTTCTAAATATTTAATGGCATCAATTACGTATTCTTTTGGGATAATACTTCCATGTTGTGGTAAAATGCAATTTATTTTTTGGTCTTGAATTTTCAAGGCAAAGCCTTTTGCTGCTACATTAGAGGCCATATAATCCAAATGGAATAAATCTAATTTCATTTGATGGTCTTCAAAATCATCAACTACCAGATTCCAATTGATATCTAGAGCCGCCCAAATATCACCACTCAACAAAAAATGGCTCTCTCGGTCTAAGGTGGTAAAGGCACCAGGGAAATGTAAAAATGGAGCCTCAATAAACTCTAAAATTCTACCATTTGAAAATTGATATTTGAAATCATTATCTTCACCAATACTATAGAATTGGTAATCTTCAACCCCATAATGAGGTATTAAAACTTGAGTGCGGTCGGAGGTGATTATTTTTAGTTCTGGTATTAGAGTTAGCCAGTCAACCATGGAGCCAGCCACATCAGGATCTTGATGACATAATACAATACCTTTGAGCTGTTCTAAAGGAATAACTTCTTCTACTCTTTTTCTCACAAAATCAAAATAGGCTCTGCTCCCAGGATCGAATAGAATAGCTTCTTCACCGCTTACTATGAGATAGGTGTTACATCTAAATGCTGTATCCTCTGGTATTCCAAGCCAATAGATAGCGTGTTGGGCATCATTAATAAAGACAGGGCAAGGTTTGCCGGTCAGCTGGTCGATAGGGATATTTAATTCGCCTAAATTAATCTGGTTTTCCATAGTTTTAAAAGATTGTTCACTACCAAATATAAGAAAAAATAGGTAATAATACAATCGGAAAATATAATAAACCATGGTATTTTATAGAAAGATAGAGGAGCTTTAAAAATTAGCCTAGTGTTTAAGGGTTTGATAATTAGGTGTTTAATTCTAGACAAACGGCTTTGGATACTATTTGCAGAGACGGAAACGAGTAGTAAAAGTAAAACAAGAACCCACTCCTTTTTCGCTTTTTAACTCGATATCACCACCCATAATTTGGCTTAATCTTTTCGAAATGCTCAAGCCTAGGCCACTGCCACCAAACCTTCTAGTGATAGTTTGGTTGCTTTGTGAGAATGGTTTAAAAATGTCTTTTTGCTCTTCCTCATTCATTCCAATTCCGTTATCGCAAACCTGAGTGCTTATGAATAAATGGTTTTCGCTTTTATTCTCAATGATGACATTAAGTTTAACCTCACCGCCTTTGGTGAACTTGTTAGCATTCCCAACTAAATTATATAGAATTTGCTTATAGCGTGTAATATCCCCAGATAATTGCACTGGGATATTATCGTCAATATTTAAAAAGAAACTATTTTTATTTCCTGTATTCTGAAGTTCGAAAGACTTGATCATTAGTTCCAGCTCTTTCTTCAGATTAAAATGAGAGCGGTCAAGTTCTATCTGGCCCATTTCTATTTTTGAATAATCAACTAAGTCATTCAGCAAACGGGACATGTGATCGGTGGAGGAACTTAGTATATTCAGGTAGGTTAATAGTTCAGGATCTTTAATATCGTCACGCATTAAGTCTGCAATACTAGCTATGACGCCAAGCGGATTTCGTATTTCATGACTTACCGTTCCAACAGCAAGGATCTTATCTTCTAGGGCTTTTAAGGATTTAGTCTTCTCTATTTCCAGATCTCGTCGAGATTGTTCAATCTCTAAAAATATAAGGACTTTAGATTGAAGGATTTCCATATTAAGTGGTTTTGTCATATAGTCTACACCACCCTTCCTGTATCCTTTGAAAATACTGAACTCATCAAAGTATACCCCACTGATAAAGATGATTGGGGTTTTGCTATTTCGATAGCCACTTTGTATTATTTCTGCCAACTGAAAACCATCCATTTCAGGCATTTGTACATCAAAAATCAATAGTGCATAATTTTTACTATTAATCCAGTAAATGGCTTCTTTTGCTTTGGTTGTGATATCAATATCAGCTCCTAGATGTTTGAGTGCTTCAGCAGTTACTAAAAGGTTTTGCTTGTCATCATCAACTATTAATACACGTGGTCTTTCGCTGAGTTCCATTGGGTTTATTTTGAGGCTTGAAGGGGGAAACCTTTAAAAAGTTTTTCCATAACTACATTTATGGCCTCACCGTCACCTTTTTTATGAGACTTTAAAGTCTTTTTAGCAATACCTTGCCAAGCCAATTGTTTTTTCTTCACATCCAAAAGGTCAACTATTAATGTTCCTTCTTCATAATCGTAACTATGCATGGTTCCAACAACAGAAACTCCACCTGGGCTATTATATCCCCAAGGGCCATAATAATATCCTACAGTTGGGCCACCAGAAGAGTAGAAGTCATTAAAAGTAGCAGTTCCAGTTTTTTCATCAATTATTAAAAATAGATTGACGACTAAATCTGTTTTTCCTTCACCTTTTACATAACCTATTTTTTCTAATTGAGCTGTGCAAGCAGCTCTAAATCTTTTTTTATCGCGCTCACTTAAAATCTCATCACTTTGTTTGTTCCATGGTACATAAGAAAATGTTTTGTATACGCTAAAATCAGCTTGCGGATCATAGTCAACGGTAGTTTTTACAGTATTACAAGAGGTGAGAGCCAATGCAAGTATGATAAGTAAAGGGAAAAGTTTATTCATAATGGATATTTTAAATCGTTTTATAATTTTAAAGATACTTGTTTATACAAAGAAAATCAAATATTTTCAATTAATATTAAAAAAAATGAAAAAGGAATATTAGGATAATTCGTGAAATTTGGTTCTAAATTTTGTCTTTAGATTCTTTCAAAACATTATAGAGAAACTCACGAGCTCTAAACAATTGGGCTTTAACTGTTCCTAATGGGAGCTCTAGTTCTTCAGCAATTTCTTCATAGGAATATTCTTTGAAATACCTGAGTTCAACAAGTGTTTTATAGTGCGGCTTCAACTTGTCTACTATTCCTCTCATCAACTGAATTTTTTGCTGTCTAATGAAAGCTTCCTCTGGGTCTAATCCTCCAGATTCAATATTTTGTGACATATCAGGCCCTTCCTCACTATTGGAGTATGGTTTGTCGATGCTTAGTGTGTGTTGCTTTTTCTTTCTAATAAAATCAATAGCATTATTGGTTGCTATTTTAAAAAGCCAGGTGCTAAAAGCATATTTGGGTGAATAGGATTTGATATTTTTAAATGCTTTTCCAAAGGCTTCAATGGTTAAATCTTCAGCATCGGTGGCATTATTAGTCATTTTTAGGAGCATGAAGTAAAGGCTATCCCTATAATTTTTCATCAATTCTGCATAAGCATCTTGATTACCTTTTAGGGCCTTTAAAACTAATTCGTAGTCTCGTTGAGCTTTATGAGTCAGCTTATTGTTTACTTCCATTTGTTTTTAGTGTAGATGGTGTTACTCATTACCAATAAACTATTGAGTAAAAAGATAAACAGTTCTAATATTGGCGAAGTTAAAAATAATTTCTTTTCGTTGAGCTTATTCATACTAGTTTTCTGAATCACCATGAAACTGATTAAACGAACAGCCAAAATGCCTAATACATAGTAAAATAGGAATCCAGTATACATCTGGAAAGCAAATAGAGAATAGAATAAGAGCAAGCTGAATGGGTATAAACTCAATACAAATTGATGTCTTTTTTTGTATAATTTACCCGCTGACAAATGTCTTTTCTTTTGTTTGATCCATTGACCAAAAGTCGTTTTAGGTACACTGTAGGTGAAGCTATCTGGATTAATACAAATTTTTACATTATTCTTTTTTGCAGTTTCGTTCACGAATAAATCATCGTCACCAGAAGCGACCCTATAATGTGAGATAAATCCATTATTCTTAAAAAAAAGGGATTTTGTATATGCCAAATTTCTACCTACACCCATATATGGCATCTTTGCTAAAGCAAAGGAAAGATATTGTAAGGCTGTGAAATAACTATAATATCTGATAAGTGAATTAAGAATTCCTTTTTTGGGTTGGTAAGGACCATATCCTAAAATGATTTGAGTTTGTTCATCAAATCCCATTTGCATATTCCTTATCCAGTCTTTGCTATTTACTTGACAGTCGGAATCGGTTAGAAGTAATATTTCATGTTTGGCCGATTTGATTCCAATAGAAAGTGGGAATTTCTTGCCAGGGTAAAAACTCACACTATGATTCATATTCACCACTTTCAAATGGTCATACTGATTATTCAATCTGTCTAGTAAGGCCATGGTTTCATCATCGGAGCGGTCATTTACCACTACTACTTCATATTCAGGATAGTCTTGTGTTAAAATACTGGGTAGATGTTTTTGTAGAAAGAAATAATCATCTCTAGCAGTAATAACCACCGAAACAGGTTTTTCAATTCGCTTATCTATGTTTGGTTTATAAAAAGCCAAACGCCCAAAAATGAACCAGATATAGATCATCTGTATCAAAAAGGCCAATGCAAAAACACCGAAAATAATAATGTTTATATCGTAGAAATTGATCATTTATGCTTTATTTACAAGAAACGAAAGTACAAAAGGCATGGACTGTATTTTTTCGGCCCTTGCTTATTTACTAAAGACCATTTGTTGATAAAAATGAATGCATGAAAGGAGCGCTTTTTCTTGAATTCCTTAACAATTAATAACTTACAAAAATAGCAGACAATAAGGCATTTTCTATCTTTGCAAAAAACTAGAATAGCATGGATTTTCGGATTGATAAATTAGACGATAAAAGTAAAGCAAGAGCGGGTGAGATTACAACCGATCATGGAAAAATACAAACTCCTATCTTTATGCCTGTCGGTACTGCTGGTGCGGTAAAAGCAGTGCATATACGTGATGTAAAGGAAGATACCAATGCCCAAATCATATTAGGGAATACTTATCACCTTTATCTTCGTCCTGGTATGGAAATAATGGAAGCAGCCGGAGGATTGCATAAATTCAATGGTTGGGATAGACCAATATTGACAGATAGTGGTGGATATCAAGTTTATAGTTTAGCTGGTACTCGTAAGTTGACTGAGGAGGGTGTTCTTTTTCAATCTCATATAGATGGTTCAAGACACATGTTTACTCCAGAGCGTGTAATGGATATCGAAAGAAGTATTGGTGCAGATATCATGATGGCTTTTGATGAGTGTACGCCTTATCCATGTGACTATGAGTATGCTAAGAATTCTATGGAAATGACCCACCGTTGGTTGGACAGGTGTGTGAATCAATTCAAAAATACAGAAGGAAAGTATGGGCATAAACAAGCCTTATTCCCTATTGTGCAAGGAAGTACTTATAGTGATTTGAGGAAACGGTCGGCAGAGTATATTGCTAATGTAGGAGCCGAAGGAAATGCAATTGGTGGATTATCCGTTGGTGAGCCAGCTGAGATGATGTATGAAATGGCTGAAGAGGTTTGTGATATCTTACCAAAAGATAAGCCACGTTATTTAATGGGTGTAGGAACACCAGTGAATATTTTAGAGGGAATTGCTTTAGGAATAGATATGTTTGATTGTGTGATGCCTACTCGTAATGGAAGAAATGGAATGTTGTTTACCAGTGAAGGAATCATCAATATTAAAAATAAGAAATGGGAAAAAGATTTTAGCCCTATCGATCCAAATGGATTCTCTTTTGTAGACAGTATTTATTCCAAAGCCTATATCCGTCATCTATTTGTGGCCAAAGAAACTCTAGGTCCTATGGCTGCAAGTCTGCATAATCTTCGTTTTTATTTATGGTTGGTAGGCGAAGCTAGAAAGCATATCTTAGCAGGTGATTTTGCCTCATGGAAAAATATGATGGTTCCAAAATTACAGAATAGACTATAATATATGCTCAAAAAGATTGATAGATATATCATCAAGAAGTTTTTAGGAACTTTTTTCTATGCCATTACACTTTTGGCAGGGGTGATTATTGTTTTTGATTTATCGGAAAAGATTCAGGATTTGTTGGAGAATAAAGCTCCATTATATGAGATTATTTTCTCGTATTACTTAAATTTTCTCCCATACTTTATCAATCTTTTTAGTTACCTCTTTGTTTTTATCTCCGTTATCTTCTTTACTTCCAAATTGGCAACCAATACCGAAATTATTGCCATCCTCAGTAGTGGGGTTAGTTTTAGACGATTACTGAGACCCTATATGATTGCCGCTACTTTTTTAGCACTCATGTCTTTTGTGTTGGGTAATTTTGTAATTCCTCACACCAATGTTAAGATGCGAGAGTTTAAGCAGAAGTATATTTCTAACTTGAAGATGGATAGGGGACAAAATATTCATTTTCAGATTTCCCGGAATAACTTTGTTTATGTGGAGCGCTACGATGAAAGAACACTGTCTGCTATGAAATTTTCTTTGGAGCAATTTGATGATGACGGAAGCTTGATATATAAGCTCAATAGTGGAAAAGCTATTTATGATACAGTAAATAACAATTGGAAAATCAAGGACTTTTATATTAGAGAGATAGATGGCTTGAAGGAGGTGTTAACAAAAGGCTCCGAAATGGATACCACCTTGGCTTTGATACCCAAAGATTTAATTCTGATTAAAGAGGATTATGAAGTGATGGACTTTTTTGAAATCAATAAGTTTATCAAAGATCAAAAGATGAAAGGCGCCGGAAATGTCATTCAATACGAAGTAGAACAGCAAAAGCGAACGGCTTATCCATTTGCTGCACTTATTCTGACTTTAATTGGGGTTTCGCTATCATCTAGAAAAGTAAGAGGAGGAATGGGAATGCATTTGGGTTTAGGTATTGCCTTGACCTTTATATACATACTCTTCATGCAGTTTGCTACTGTTTTTGCAGTATATGGAGGATTATCTCCCATTTTGGCTGCTTGGATTCCCAATATAGTTTTCTCTTTTATTGCTTTCTATTTGGTTAGGAATGCTCCTAAATAGTGCTCGTCTATAAAGCCCAGCATCATCGTTGTTGCTCAAAATCCAAATCCTCAATTACACCAGTATTCTACGGTTTGAATTTTTCACACGCCTAGAACCGATTGAACGGAGCTCACGAACACAAAATATATTATACTATTTGTGAGTAATTTGAACTTTATAGTATATACATTCGACTTTATCGACAGACTCTAAATAGAGCGGAGTTGAACTGAAAAAGGAGCCCTTGTTTAAAAAGGCTCCTCCATATTTTCACATTTAGATATCAGTTTTAAGCATATTTTTCTGCATACCATTTATCTTCTTTCTTCAATGGAGAAAGAAATGAAGTAGAATAGTTAATGAGGAAATTTATGATGCCGAAAAGGGCAACCATAAAGGCTATAAACATAGCAACAACTGCAATTATTAAAACTAAAACCATGGAAGAATTGAATTCTCCTTCATAATCTCGTTGCCATGATCCACCATTGATACTTACATATTCTTTTGCCGCAAAACCAGCAAATAATCCAGTTAATATTCCACCAACAACACCTAGTTTTAAAGTGCCGAAAGTTTTTAATCTTTTTTCTAATGCATAAAGAGGCGTTTTACTAGATAAATAATAGAAAACTAATCCTAAAAGGTGTAATAGGATAAAGAAGCTGAATATTAAGCTTATATCTATAATGCCTAATAAAACGACAATACCAATTGCACATCCTATGATCCACTTCGATCCGGTAAAAACACGTTTAGTTCTATCATTATAGACTTCTGTAAATTCAGTAACCCTGTTTTTTATATCTTCATCACTAGGATCTAATCTTTTATTAATATAGTCAAGACCCATCTTAGTATGAACAGCTTGTTTCCCACTGGTAATTGTGACGAATTCGTTACCTTCATCATCGGTAATATTGCTCATCTGAGCCTCTATCCCTTCTAATATTTCAACTGCTTTTTCGTTGCATTGCTTCTCGTCCAGACCATCAACAAGCTCTATTTTATGGCTTTCAGTAGCAATAAAGATTTTTTCATTCATATTGGTATAAATCACTAGTGGAAGTAGAATGAAAACTCCCAGAAAATAGGCAATAGCAATAACAAGTGAAAACCAGTCTGTAGTTTTTTCTCGTGCTTGTTCACTTTTGCTTTCTTTCACGGTGTTTTCAAGGTCTTCACTTACCTTTTCTATTTCATTTTGAGGATTTGTTACCATTGCAGCACTGCTTACAGTACTTAATAAACCCATTGCTCCAATTAAGAAACACAGAATTAAGGTTTTCAATTTCATAGTTTTTGATTTTTGATTAGCGATTGATTTTCTTTGATGGTTTTAAGAGTGAATGAGGCATTTATATACTATTGTGTTTAACGTGGTTTACAGAAATTTCCAATTCAATTTCGGAACCTAAACTACCGAACATTTTTGATTTGGATGTAAAAGAACCTCTATCCGTTATGTTTGATGCCATAACTGTGGCTTCTCCTATCATATTCCTATTGGTTTGCGTTTATAAGGACAAAAGTAAAAAAGTCTACTGTTTTAATATTTTCAAAAAATTCTGTAATATTCAGATTATCAATCTGTAGTAGATGAATAATATTGAAATAACATTTCTCATTTTATTTGAGTTGAATAGATGAATAATATCCAATGGATTTTTTTAATCAGGAAATATGACCTAAATAAAAAGGAGCCCTTTATTCAAGGACTCCTCTGTATTTTCTATTTAAGAATTGATATGGCTTAGCGTATTTGCTTCAAGCTTCAAGCTTCAAGCTTCCAACTTCGGTCTTCTTTAACTACCACTTCTTAATCTTATACCCATAAGTAGAGAAAAACAAGATAACCAAATAGCAAGGTATCATAACGAAATAGGCTGTTTGACTACCATATAAATCGCTCATCTTACCCCAGGCTAATGGTAGAATCGCTCCTCCAGAAATGGCCATAATCAACATGGCAGAACCTGTTTTAATATGCCTTCCTAATCCTTTAATAGCAAGAGGCCAAATGGCTGGCCATACCAAAGCATTGGCAAATCCTAATAGGGCAATAAAGAGTACCGAAACAAAACCATCGGTGAATAGAGCCACAGTTGTAAATACAATTCCTAAGACTGCGGATGCTTGTAAAGCTCTATGCTGAGAGATGTATTTTGGAATAAATAAAATCCCCAAAACATAACCCACTAGCA
Source organism: Lentimicrobium sp. S6 (assembly GCF_013166635.1). Lineage (NCBI taxonomy): Bacteria > Pseudomonadati > Bacteroidota > Bacteroidia > Bacteroidales > Lentimicrobiaceae > Lentimicrobium > Lentimicrobium sp. S6. Next base: position 14,200 of record NZ_JABKBZ010000043.1, read on the forward strand.
TGGAAACCATGGTGTAGGTGGTGAACATTTTAGCAGATTCCATGGATATTCCCAGTGACTTACCATACTGAATGATGGTATCACCTGCAATAACTTCTGCCCCTACATAAAAGAATAAAGTAAATACGCCTAAAACTAAATATGGATAAGCAAATACACTTGATTTATCTTCTTGTGTAGAATCATTGATGTCATCATTTCCTTCTGAATCTACTTCTGGAAGATTAGAGAATTTCAAACCTAAACCAACTATAAAAAGTACTATAGCCATGACGATATATGGATTCACTACTCTTGCGGCTAAGCCATCTAAGAAAATCGATTTATCTTCTGCACTTAAATTGACCAAGTTTTTAATGGCTTCATCATCGCCTTGTTGAACTACGAAATAAGCCAATACTAGTGGAGCTATTGCTCCTGCAAGTTTGTTGGCTATTCCCATCATACTGATTCTTTTAGCGGCAGACTCAATAGGTCCGAGGATGGTAATGTATGGATTTACTGCTGTTTGTAAAATAGACATCCCAGTTCCAAGTATAAAAAGCCCAACAAGGAAGAAGGAGTATATACGAGTAGCAGCAGCAGGGATAAATACCAAAGCTCCAACAGCCATCACCCAAAGACCAATAGACATTCCGTTCTTAAAACCAGTTTTTTTAAGTATCCATGAAGCAGGTAAAGCCATCACCGTATAGCTAATGTAAAATGCAAATGCTACAAATAATGCCTGAAAATCAGTTAGCTCACAAGCTGTTTTTAAATATGGGATTAATATTCCATTAAGCCAGGTAATGAAACCCAAAATAAAAAATAAGGAACCTATAATAATTAATGGCCCTGTTTTGCTTTGTTGATTCATGATTTATTCGTTTTGATTAATGGATTGTGTTTGTATTAATCTGCTTTTAGTTTCTTGAATTTGATACGTTTTGGCCCTTCATCACCTAAACGCTTCTTACGGTTGGCTTCGTATTCAGAATAGGAACCTTCGAACCAATAGACTTGACTATCACCTTCAAAAGCTAAAATATGAGTAGCAACTCTATCTAGGAACCATCTATCGTGAGAGATGATGACCGCACAGCCTGCAAAACTTTCTAAACCTTCTTCAAGAGCTCTTAGTGTATTGACATCAATATCGTTGGTAGGCTCATCCAGCAGCAAAACATTGGCTTCTTGCTTTAGTGTTAAGGCTAAATGCATACGGTTTCTTTCTCCACCTGAAAGCACTCCTGCCTTCTTTTGCTGGTCGCCCCCACTAAAATTAAAACGAGAAACATAAGCTCTGGAGTTCATGGTACGATTTCCAAGTTGAATGTTTTCATTTCCTTCAGTAATCACTTCCCACACTGTTTTCTCTGGGTCAATATCAGCATGAGCTTGATCCACATATCCTACTTTTACGGTTGGCCCAACAATAAAGTCACCTTTATCGGCTTTGTCCATTTCCATAATCAAACGGAATAAAGTGGTTTTACCAGCACCATTAGGACCAATAATTCCAACAATACCATTTGGAGGAAGCACAAAGTTTAAATCTTCATAAAGCAATTTCTCATCAAAGCCTTTAGAAACATTCACGGCTTCAATTACCTGAGATCCCAAACGAGGTCCATTAGGAATAAAAATTTCTAACTTCTCGTCAGTTTCTTTCACATCTTCACTCAATAAGGATTCGTACGCGTTCAAACGAGCTTTAGATTTGGCATGACGAGCTTTGGGAGCCATTTTTACCCATTCCAGCTCTCGCTCTAGAGTTTTTCTTCTTTTACTGGCTGTTTTTTCTTCTTGTGCTAATCTTTTCGATTTTTGATCTAGCCAGCTGCTATAATTTCCTTTCCAAGGAATTCCTTCGCCACGGTCGAGTTCTAAAATCCATCCTGCGGCGTTATCGAGGAAATATCTATCGTGAGTTACTGCGATTACCGTTCCTTTGTATTGCTGAAGGAATATCTCTAACCACTGAATAGATTCAGCATCCAAGTGGTTGGTAGGCTCATCGAGTAATAATACATCTGGTTCTTGTAATAGAAGGCGACAAAGGGCTACTCTACGTCTTTCTCCTCCACTTAAATGCGGAACTGGTGTTTCGCTTGGAGGACAGCGGAGTGCATCCATTGCACGTTCTAATTTGCTATCGAGTTCCCATGCATCCAAATGATCAAGTTTTTCTGTTAATTCGCCTTGAAGCTCAATTAACTTATTCATCTCGTCATCCGACATGGGCTCAGCAAACTTATTGTTCACTTCTTCGTATTCTTTCAATACGTTCACTACTTCCTGAACACCCTCCTCTACGATTTCTTTTACCGTTTTGGTTTCATCTAGATGAGGTTCTTGATCTAACATTCCTACTGAAAACCCAGGAGAGAATACTACATGACCATCAAAAGCTTGATCTTTACCTGAGATAATATTGAGGAGTGAGGATTTTCCGGAACCATTGAGTCCGATGACACCAATCTTAGCTCCATAATAAAAAGAAAGGTAAATGTTTTTTAATACTTGCTTGCTGGGGCCAAATTTCTTGGAAACCCCTTCCATTGAGAATATAATCTTCTTGTCTTCTGAAGGATCTTGTGCCATTTTTTCTTGAATTTAAAAGAGTGTTTATGTTCATAACACCTATGAACAGAAGCATAGAGGCTTTTATGATATGAATAATAATCACAAATAATGCCGCTTGCTAATCCTTGGCAAAGTAAAGAAAAAAAGCTGTTTGAGGAAATGTAAAAGGAAAAAAGAAATAGGAGCACTTTTAGTAATTAAAGTTATTTGAGTTGCTTATTTATCATCAAAATTATGAGGAAAAGGTAGCTCCTAATTCTTAATCTTCTCTCCAAAAGAAGATATGACAAAGATGCTATCTAAAACATTAAAATATAGTCAGTTAGATAACCTGTTCATCTGGTAGGCTCCCCTAGGTGGAAACACCTAAAATACTTAAAGAGTGTTAATTAAGGAATAGATGACGGGTGCTGGGTACTGGGTACTGGGTACTGGGTATTGGGTACTGGGTACTGGGTGACTTTTAGAAAATGAATAATTACATGGCTAATGATTACTTAGCCTTTGAACTATCCATATTAAATACCCTTATCACTCTAAGTACTTTAGGCACTCTACGAACTCTAGGCACTTCAAGTACTACTTTCAAAATTTCAGTAAAATATGGAAGACAAAGACCTCCAAGCATAGATATATATTTCTTAATTTTGCAATTCACAAAAACATACAATAAAATGTCTATCCTTATCCGCAATATCAAAGAATTGGTTCAAGTAGAAGAAACTCCTCAAAGCTGGGTGGCTGGGGCTGATATGAGCAAAATAAAAACCATTAAAAATGCTTGGCTTTTAACTGAAGGCGATAGAATTGCAGATTTTGGTAGCATGGATGATATCCCTACTGATATTAGTGCTGACGAGGAAATTAATGCCAATGGAAGAATGGTGTTTCCTGGTTTTGTAGACAGCCATACCCATTTGGTTTATGCTGCCAATAGAGAGATAGAGTATATAGACAAGATAAAAGGATTGTCCTATGAAGAAATAGCAGAAAGAGGAGGAGGGATTTTAAATTCAGCTAAAAAGATGGCTGAGGCCAGTGAGGAATTTCTACTGGAACAAGCTTTGGTAAGACTTAATACCATTGCAGAATATGGAACTGCTGCCGTTGAAATTAAGTCAGGCTATGGATTAAACACTGAATCGGAGTTGAAAATGTTGAGAGTCATTAAAAGACTTAAAGAATTATCTCCTTTACAAATAAAATCCACTTTCTTGGGTGCTCATTCTATTCCATTAGAGTATAAAGGACAGCAAGAAAAATATGTAGATATTGTTATTAACGAGATGCTTCCAAAAGTAGCCGAAGAAAATTTAGCTGATTATATTGATGTCTTTTGTGACAAAGGATTTTTCACTGTTGAAGATACCGATAGAATTTTAGAAGCTGCTGCTAAGTATGGCTTAAAGCCAAAAATTCATGCCAATGAATTAGATTATTCTGGTGGTATTCAAGTTGGAGTGAAACATAAAGCCCTTTCTGTTGACCATTTAGAGTTTACAGGTAAAGACGAAATCGCTAGCCTTTTAGCTTCGAAAACCATGCCTACTATTTTACCAGGTGCTGCCTTCTTTTTAAATATGGCTTATGCTCCTGCTAGAGAAATGATGGATGCTGGTTTGCCAGTTGCTTTGGCTTCTGATTTTAATCCAGGTTCTGCTCCTTCTGGAAATATGCAATTGATTATGGCCATGGGATCTATTCTTTATAGAATGACACCAGAGGAGGTTATTAATGCAACAACCATCAATACCGCTTATGCCATGGATTTAAGCAAAGAGATGGGAAGTATTTGTAGAGGTAAACGAGCCAGCTTCTTTATCACAAAGGAAATTCCTAGCTATGAGTATATGCCCTATTCTTTTGGCGATAACAAAGTAGATAGAGTGATTTTGAATGGTGAAGTTTGGAAATAAAAGAAGATAGTTAATAGTTAAGAACTAACAGTTAATAGTGAAAAGTTAACAATGATTTGTTTTTGGTTACTAGTAAGATATAGAGGATGTTATCCCTGAAGTAAAATGGGATAGCATCCTTTTTTATTTTTTTCTAGAATCAGCATCTAAATTTAAATTACCCTGTTAATCCTCTCACTATACTTAAGACTTTGATTCCTTAGGGTAATGTAAAGGATGGTAGCCCAGAAGAATGAGGGGATAGCGTCCTTGGTTTATTTTCCGGATATCAGGGCCTCAATCCCCTTTGGGGCTTTGATCCCTTTCGAAGTGTAAAGGATTATTTTTTCCTTGAATTCTAAAGAGATTAAGTTAATAGAAACAGTGAATAGTGAAAAGTAACAATTAATAGTTAAACATGACTCGTTAGGAGATATTGTTCGCAATTAACTTGATTTTAAATTGTATTTCCTCTCACGAAAACAGCCTACAAACTATTAGTTTTTAACTGTTAACTTTTAGTTTTTAGCACAAAAAAAAGGCTCCCTTATAATAAGAGAGCCTCAATAATATATATTGATTTTATTATGCGAACATTAACCAATAGGTGAAAGCACCTGATAAATATCCAATGAAAGCAAGAATACTAATCTTTTTGAAATACCAGATAAAGTCAATTTTTTCAATTCCCATGGCAGCTACACCAGCAGCAGAACCAATAATTAATATTGATCCACCTGTACCAGCACAAAACGCTAAGAATTTCCAGAAGTTACCATCTTGCATAAATTCAGCAGCATAGGCTTGGTCAGCAGCAGCTTGAACCATCTCCGGAGTAAATACATCATACATTCCCATAGAACCAGCTACCAATGGAACATTATCTACAATCGCAGAAAGAACTCCAATAGCTAAATTAATACCATAAATATTGTGGATGTTAGTATCTAGATATCCTGCTAAAATAGCAAGGTGACCTGCTGACTGTAAAGAAGCAACTGCAGTAAGGATTCCCATAAAGAAGAATACTGTAGCCACATCAACATGTTTAATGATTCCAATTACATTATATTTTTTCTTGAAAGCAGCTGATTTATGCTTAAGGATTATTTCAGTTGCCAACCACATATTCCCTAAACCTAATAGCATTCCCATATAAGGAGGAAGGTGAGTTACTGTTTTGAAAACAGGAACAAATAATAAAGAAGCAACACCTAAACCAAAGATGAAATTTCTTTGTCCAGAGGTGATAGATTCACCATTATCTTCATCATCTACTACAGCTTCTGCAGCTTTTACTTCACCTTTCATAAAGAAACTCATGATGATCACAGGAACAACCATAGTTACAAATGAAGGGAGGATGGTGTCAATAATAATTCTTTGAGCTGTAATTTGCTCACCAATCCAAAGCATAATGGTGGTAACATCACCAATAGGAGACCAAGCACCACCTGCGTTAGAAGCTAATACAACCATAGAAGCGAAGAACCATTTGTCTTCTTTCTCAGCCATGATTTTTCTAATTAAGGCCAACATTACAATTGTTGTGGTTAAGTTATCAAGAGCAGCAGACATGAAGAAAGTAAGGATAGAGAATATCCATAAAAGCTTCACTTTGTTTAATGTCTTGATTTTGTCAGTAATGATTCTGAATCCTCCATGACGGTCAACAACCTCAACAATAGTCATTGCGCCTAAAAGGAAAAATAAGATTTCAGCAATCTCAACTAAGTGATGTTCCAATTCGTGCTTGATGAAATGAAAAGTATCGTGACTTGCCCCATGTGAACCAGCGATTAAGTCGTTCCAAGATGTACTATAACCTAGACTAAGAATGCTATGGCCATTAAGAACATAAACAGTCCATGTTAAAACTCCAATTAATAAAGCCGAAGCCGCTTTATCAATTTTTAAGGGATGTTCTAGTGCAATTGCTGCATATCCTAGAACAAAAATGATAACCATTAATATAAACATGATTTTTGTTGTTTAGTTTTTTTTGATTTTGCGCAAATGTAAAAAATGATTACGATGCTTGACTAGTTTTTTAGGCATTATTTTGCAATTTATATGAGGTCTAAATTGGCTAAAAGGAAGGGTATACGGTTGATTTACAAATAATTGATTTGTAAATTCGGCTGGTATTAGTTGAGAGGGGCAATATTATGCTAAGATAGGTATTTAAGAACGTCCTAGACTTGGGTTTTGATTGAACTTTTCGGGGTATTTGGCTCCAATGGTTCTGTAAAATTGCATGATTTTTTCGAAGTCTGCATCTTTATTACCACTTAAGTATATTGTGGGGCCAACTCCAGTTTCTTTCTTTACAAAATCTAGGTAACCTAAAACCAAAGGTACATTGGCTCGTAATGCAATAGTGTAGAACCCCGTTTTCCAAAATTCCACATAAGAACGTGTTCCTTCGGGGGTGATGGCAAAAACAAATTCATCATTTTCCTCAAATAATCCAAGGATGTGGTCTATTACAGTTCCCGATTTGCTTCTATCTATAGGCATGGCACCTAGCCAACGAAATATATATCCTAGAGGAAAGAAAAACCATGATTTCTTCATAAGTACCTTGTTATCGATACCCATTACTGAAGTTGATAAGCGGCCAATAGGAAAATCCCAATTGGAGGTGTGAGGAGCGGCAATAAAAACAAATTTTTTTAGATCAGGTCTTTTGCCTTTAACTTTCCATCCCCAAAGTTTGAGAACCAATCCTGATATTTTGCTGTTTATTCCCATTTATACTTACTTTTATTTAGCTGACTAAGGTAAACTATTAAATTCAATATAAGTTGCTAGATGATCACTATAGCCACCAAAATATCTATTGCCAGCATAAGTTCGATTCGGGCGATTTCCTTTGCCATATTTATTATTATAATAATTCAATACCAAATCAGAATCGAAAGCATCAATAGCATCTTTGTGAGTAAATAGAGAATTATTGGTTTGGAGGAGGCTACCACTAACAATGATATGGTCTAAAATACCCCATTCTCCTTTATAACTATAGGTTCCTTTGCCTTTAACAGTATTGAGATAGTTGGTCAGACTATATAGTTGACCTAGCTCGAACTGTTTTAAAACGGTATCTGCTTTAAGTACGTTGTTTACAGCAGGGCCAAAATTATCTTCATTAAAATCACCGCCTGCAATAATGTTTGCTTCTCTATTTTGTGCAAAAATGAAGTTGATCTTATCTCGTAATACTGATGCGCAATATGCTCTATGCGGTATGGTTTCTTCCTCTCCATAATACATGCTTGTCCAGTGGTTTACTAAAACATGAAGTGTATCTTTCTTATTAATCAATCCTTTCACATAAAGAATATCTCGGCTAGTCATTTTTTGATTCTTACGATAAGCAATCTCTTCGGGCATACTTACTGGAATGGCTTCTTGGTGAAGCACTGTGAAAATTTGGGGGTTATAAAGCAATGCATTATCAATGCCCCTGAAATCAGGAGATTCGTAATGTATAATTTCATAATGGGCTTCAGCTAGTTTTTCTTGTTTTACTAAATCTTCTAAAACAGCTCTGTTCTCAACTTCTTCTAGGCCAATAATGGCGGGTAAACCTTTAGTTCCAATACTATCAAAAACATCCGCCAGGTTAGATAATTTCTTGAAATACTTTTTAGTATCCCAATTCTTCTCTGAACCTGGAGTAAATTCCTCATCCCATTTGTCTGGTGCGTCAATGGTGTCAAACAAGTTTTCTACATTATAAAAGACGATGGTAAAAGACTCTGCGGTGTTTTGAGACTCAGTGATTGGAGAGTTTTTACATGAAGTAAATATTAGTATGAAACCGCTTAAAAGTATTAGTAAATTACGCATATTATTGTTTTGTGCTTATATTATTGAGAGCAAAAGTGAAGCAATTATTTGATAAAAACAAATATATATAGAGCCTTGATTTACTTTATTCTTTAGCTGCTTTTACCAGGAAATATTTGTTTTCATTTGTGATAATCAAAGTGTCATTAATAAAGGAATAAGCTCCTGAATAGTTCAGGAATCCACCAATGGGGTCTGTATTTCCATCACAACACATTTTGCTACAAGCTGCAAACTGATAGATGATACTATCGTTTCTGATTTCTATTTCTGTGAAGCATGAGTTTACATCGAGGTTGAAACTGATTTTTCGATCTTCAACTTGAACAAGAAAATCTACTTGAGGGATTAAAATTCCATCATTGGTTTCAACTTGCATCAACTTCCATTGGCCGTTGATATCTTCTTTTTCATCGCAGGATTGAATAAAAACCATTAAAATTAAGGTGCTTATAAATATTGTTATTCTTCTCATGTCTCTTTTTTTAGAAAGTTAATACTTTATCACAATCCACGGTCCATTGTGCAAATTCTTTCATATTGCTGAGTTGGACTCCTTCTATAGTTTCTAGTTTGTCAATTCCACGAGCCTCAGAACAGCCTCCACAACTTTTTATCTCAGCTCCATTATTGACCACAGACTTCATCATACGCTGGATATTATAAAAGCCATTTGGAGTCTTCTGATTGGGGAGTCCACAGAATACGGCATCGGCCAATAAGAAAATATTTACTTTTACATTATCGCCATGATCTTGTTGTAAACGCATGGCCATTCTTAAGGCGTTATAAGCTTTCTCTGTTCCGTATGGGGCATCGTTAATGATGAGGAGTATGGTTTGCATATGCTTTTGATTTTGGTTTTGTGAATTTGGATGATGTCTAAAAAATCATGTCGGTCGTTGAACGGAGTCGAAAAGACCATTGAATATCAGTTGTTTTGTCACTTTGGATCCGCTCAGTGACCTATGATTCAATATGTTTTAGATAGCCTTTTTTACTGATTTATTTTTTAATAATTTTTTTAATGAAATTTTGCTTCTCATTATAGATCTGAAGAAAATACATACCCGAATCTAAATGACTTACATCGAAACTTAAGTTTTTAAGAATAGAACTTTGTAGGACTTGTTTTCCATTGATATCTACAATTCTAACTTGGAATACTCCATTTAGCTCAGATTCTAAGGACAATATATCCTCAACAGGATTGGGTTTTAATGTAAAGTGGTTCTCAAACTCATTAGACTCCTCAATACCCACACTTGGGCAATAATGAGTTTCATCAAATAATATTTGAAGAGAATCTATCGGTTCGATTCCGGCATTACTTGCTGTTCTTAATCCCAAAACAAAAGAAGGACTTCCAAAAATATCATCAGGCTGAGCCACTTTCACAAAGGAGAATAGTGAGGAGGTACCATTACTGGTACATCTCGTATCCGCTCCAACCATTTTAGCCCCTTGAAGTGCCGCCATTAGTTTACAAGCCAAATCGCCTTCTGCTCTGAGAAATTGAGCTTCCATACTATCTAGAACCATTTGTCCTAGCAGAATATTCCCTTGTATGGAATAGTTAGGACCCGTCACATGATTTTTGTAATCATCTGTGTTTACTCCTGTATATCCTGCAGATTCTGGAGAACCATCCACCATAGCCACTATCCCGTACTGTCTTTTAGTAGGATTGTTTTGAACATCATTTTCTTCCAGCCATGTAATAATTTCTGATGGAGTCATTCCTTCATTCATTCGGTTTCGAGCATTCACCTGATTGTTTGCCAAATAATAAGCTTGGCAATTTATAGCACCTACACCCGGGAATAATTCTCCCAAAAAGTGATTGGTCATGTTAGGATAAGGAATAAGGTTGACACATGAGGCTCCAGCGCTGCCTACTTCTCCGGTAACTGAATCAACAGCTACTATAGAAAAGGTATCCTGAGAAAAGGAATTCAAACTTAATAATAGAATGAAGCTGAGTAAAATGGATTTTATAGAAATGTTCATGTTTTTGTTTTTTTTGGTGCTCTCAAAAATAGGAAATAAAGTCTTTGTTTGTATAATTGTTTTTTGGAGGGGGAGTTATCCCTTTGCCTAATTATACCAATTACCCAAAATACCCGAAAGACTATTCAGTTTCCCCATTAAAGAATTAAACTCATTATAATCAATGGTTTGTTGTCCATCAGTAGCTGCTTTGTCGGGTGTTTCATGAATTTCAATAATCACACCATCAGCCCCTGAAGCTATGCTGGCTAAGGTCATAGGGACAATGTGTTTCCTCAAACCAATTCCATGACTTGGATCCACAATAACAGGCAAGTGGGATTTTTCTTTTAAAATGGGAACAGCATTTAAATCGAGGGTATTTCTGTAGGCTTTCTCATAAGTACGGATGCCTCTTTCGCAAAGAATGAGTTTCTCGTTCCCATTTTTGAAAACGTATTCTGCCGAATAGAGCAATTCATCAATACTTCCACTGATCCCTCTTTTTATCATCACAGGTTTGTCAATTTGCCCTAAGGCTTCTAAAAGATTAAAATTTTGAGAATTCCGAGCACCAATTTGAAAAATATCCACATATGGAGCCATGGCGTCAATTTGTCCAGTTTCCATCACTTCCGTAATGATTTTTATATTATTGGCTTTGCAAATCTCATGAAACATTTTGAGTCCCTCCATACCATGACCTCTAAAACTATAAGGACTTGTTCTAGGTTTATAGACTCCTCCTCGCATGATTTTCACACCATGTTTTTTGAGTTGCTCCACCGTTTTTAATACCTGAGACTCATCTTCTATGCTGCATGGCCCAGCCATCACCGTCATTTCTCCAGCACCTATTTCTATTCCATCTCCAATGTCTATTATACTTCTTTTTACTTTCCATTTACTACTCACCATTTTATGAGTTCCATTTACTCGGTGTACATCTTTTATTCCATGAAGTTGACCAATTCTTCTGATATCGAAATCTTGATTAGGAGTGCAAATGAGATATTCACCCAACTGGGTATTGACGGGATAAAATGGAATTTTGAGTTGATCTAAACCCTGTTTAAGTTGAAGGTTTTCTCCTGCTTTTATATTTGTATTTAACTGAATAATCATGATTCTAGGATTTAATATAATTGATAAATTGTTGGGTGTCTTGGGATAAATCTTTGCTGTTTTCTATATGTTTGATGAAGGCACTTCCTATGATTCCACCACTGGTGTATTTACTGGCAAATTTGAAATCTTCTGGGCTGCTGATATTGAATCCTACCATGACAGGAGTTTTAAGCTTCATGGAAGCTATTCTTTGAAGATAATTTTCTGCACCTTGTATTCCTTTTTTGGTGCCCGTTGTTCCGGCGCTACTAACCGCATAAATAAAAGAAGTAGAATGTTCGTCTATCTTTCTGATTCTTTCTTCTGTGGTTTCAGGAGTGATGAGTAGGATAAAGCTTAATTCATATTTTTCAAAGATATCTTGGTATTTCCTTTGATATATTTCCAAAGGCAAATCGGGGAGGATGACTCCGCTAATCCCATTTTCAAAACATCTTTTGCAGAATTCTTCCACTCTAAATTGCAGCACAGAATTAAAATATCCCATCATGATTTTCGGGATGCTACTTGAGGAGCTTTCCAATTGTTGAAATATGAGTTCTAAAGTAATTCCGTTTTTCAGGGCTATGCTATTGCTGTGTTGAATAGTTGGTCCATCGCTAAGTGGGTCGGAGTAGGGAATGCCTATTTCTACCATATCAACCTCCGCTTCCTCTAGCGATTTGAGAAGCTCGGGTAGGCTGTCTATATTAGGAAAACCAGCTGAGAAATAAATATTCAGAAGTGGTTTCTGGTCTTTTTGAAATAATTCTTGTAGGCTCATCTTAAATAAATTTTGAGTAAGTACTGAGGTCTTTGTCGCCACGACCACTTAAATTAATCAGGATTCTATCAGTTGGTTCCCATTCTTGTTGCTCCAAATAAGCAAAGGCATGTGCAGATTCAAGCGCTGGAATAATTCCTTCTTTTTGTGTTAAGAGAAATGCGGCTGCAACAGCTTCTTCATCGGTAGCGCTTACATATTTTACGCTTTTGTTTTGATGTAAATGGGCATGTTGAGGGCCAATTCCAGGATAATCTAAACCTGCTGAAATGCTATGAGGTTCAATGACTTGTCCGTCCTTGGTTTGCAAAAGGGTAGTCATGCAGGCATGTAAAACCCCAGTAGTACCCAAAGTTAAAGTGGCTGCAGTTTCATTGGTGTGAATACCTTTGCCGGCTGCTTCCACTCCAATTAAGTTTACATGCTCTTTGTCTAAAAAGTGATAGAATGCACCAATGGCATTGCTGCCTCCTCCTATACAAGCAATAATATGTGTAGGCTCCTCTGGCATTTGAGTTATGATTTCTTCACTTATTACAGATTGTAATCGGGCTACCAAATCTGGATAGGGATGCGGCCCAACCACTGAACCTATGATATAGTGAGTATCTGTAGGATTTGTAATCCAATCGCGGATGGCTTCATTGGTGGCGTCTTTCAAGGTTTTGCTCCCACTATGTACTGGAATGACTTCTGCACCGAGCATTTTCATTCTGTCTACGTTTGGTGATTGACGTTCCACATCCACGGCACCCATATAAACCACGCATTGCATTCCCATTAAGGCGCATGCTGTAGCGGTGGCTACTCCATGTTGTCCAGCTCCTGTTTCTGCAATGATTCTGCTTTTCTTTAGTCTTTTGGCCAATAATATTTGCCCCAAAGCATTATTGATTTTATGGGCTCCGGTATGGCAGAGGTCTTCGCGTTTCAAATAAATTTGAGTTTTATAGTGTTCACTTAATCTTTTGGCATGATAAATAGGGGTGGGGCGACCCACATAGTTTCTAAGGAGCTCTTTAAACTCCTCTTGAAATTCCTTTGAATCCAATATTTCAATATATGAAGATTTCAATTCTTCAATATTAGGCTGAAGCATTTCAGGAATAAAGGCTCCCCCGTAATCGCCATAAAATCCTTCACTGTCTATATGGTTTGATATTTTTGTATTTTTCATCGTCTAAATTCTTTAATCATTTTCTGAACCAAGTCAATATCTTTTAGTCCAGGTTCTATTTCAAATTTGCTGTTGATGTCAATTCCGGCAAGCTGTGGATGTTGAAACTTTTTAATTTGCTCTATGTCTTGTATAGAGATGCCTCCGCTCAATAGAAAAGGTGTTTTTCCCTGATAGTTTTTGAGAATATTCCAGTCGAACTGTTGACCGCTTCCACCATGATTAGGACTTGAGGTATCAAAAACAAAATAGTCACAATAGGCTTCGTATGCTTCAGTGCGATCCCATTCGAATGCATTACTCATAGGAAAAGCTTTAATAATTTTATAGCCATAGTTCTTTAGTTTGATCACTTCTTCAATGGGTTCTTTGCCATGTAATTGTATATAGTCGAAGTGTAATCCCACTAGATCGGAAGCAATAAATTCAGCTGACTTATTTACAAATACAGCCACTTTTGATATGTTTTCATCAAACTCGCGAAAGCTCATCTCCAAAACTTTTTTGTCCACAAACCGCTTTGATTTTGGATAGAAGATGAAGCCCATCATATCGGGTTTTAATGAAGCAAGAGCCGATATATTATCGGAATATTTCATTCCACAAACTTTCATTAACATGATAACTGGTTTTGAATGTTTGAAATCAATTCGCGACAAGCCACAACCGGTTCAGCCATTTTCATAAAGTGCCCGCCCACTAAGAATCCTTTGAATCCATATTCCTTCAGTTGTAATACTTGTTCAGCTTCCGTAATACCACTTTCGCTAATTTTTACAAATTCTTCAGGGATGAATTCAGAAAGTTTCATGGAGGTTTCAAGATTTGTAGTGAAATCGTGGAGGTTTCTGTTATTTACTCCAACAATATCTATATGAGGATTGCAATGACTCTCAATTTCATTTTTTGCATTTACTTCCATTAATACTTCTAATCCTATCTTTTGGGCAAATTCAGCGAGTTCGATACATCTTTTTGGGCTTAAGTTGGCTGCAATGAGTAAAATACAATCCGCTCCAATGCTTTTGGCTTCTAGTATTTGATATTCATCAATAATAAAATCTTTGCGGAGGATGGGGCAATAATTGAATTTTCTGGCTTCGGTGAGGTCTTTGTTTTGGCCTCCGAAATAAGTTTGGTCGGTGAGTACAGAAAGTGCGGTGGCTCCAGCTTGCATATAGCCTATGCTTAATTCTTCAATATTCACGTTTGATTTTAACTCTCCAGTACTGGGAGATTTCCTTTTGATTTCGGCAATGATTCCGACTTTATCTGTGCGAAGCAGATATTCTTTCATGGAAACTTTTTCGGTTTCGAAATAAATGCTCTTCTCCAAAAGTTTAACTGGGGTCATTGATTTATTATGGGCGACTTCTTCTAATTTGGTCGCTATTATTTTTTCTAAAATACTCATGATGAAATTAAGGTTTTTAGGGCTTGTTGTGCTTTTTTACTTTCCAAAGATTCTTGTGCCATATTTAGACAATCTTCAAAGGATTTTTCTGAATGAACTGCATTAATGGCCATAGCAGCATTTGCAATTACGGCTCTGTTTTGGGCATAAGTTCCTTCTCCATTTAATATGCTGGTGAATATTTTTGCTGATTCAGCTACCGTTTTACCTCCTTTTAAATCTTCTGGGTTTATTTTTTCTTTGCTGATGATTTCTGGACTTAGCATATATTCTTTGTCAGGGCTGATAACCTTAGTCGGAGCGGTTAAGCTGATTTCATCATATCCATCCATACTATGAACAATGCGGTAATTCTTATTTTCTTGCTCATAAATATATTTGTAATAGCGTTGAAGTTCCATAGAATAAACGCCCACCATTTGATTTTTGGGAGATGCTGGATTCACCATAGGCCCTAGCATATTAAAAAATGTTTTTACCCCAATATCTCTTCTGATAGGTGCTACATTTTTCATAGAAGGATGAAACAGAGGAGCGTGTAAAAAGCAAATTCCGCTTTTATCTATTTGTTGCTTAAGTATATCGATTTGATTGGTGAATTTATAGCCTAAGTGTTCCATTACATTGGAGGAACCGCAAGAGGAACTCACTCCATAATTCCCATGCTTGGCTACTTTAAGCCCTGCTCCAGCAGTAATGAATGAAGACAATGTGCTGATGTTAAAAGTATCTTTTCCATCGCCACCCGTTCCACATAAATCTACAGGATTAAACTCGTCTAGATTAATGGGAATACAGCGTTCTATCATACCATCTCTAAAACCACTCAGCTCGTCAACGGTAATACTCCTCATACGAAAAACAGTAAGGAATGCGCTCACTTCACTGGTGTTATACTTTCCTTCGGAGATGAATCCTAATATTTCCTTGGCCTCTTCTCGGCTGAGTTTTTGTTGCTGAAATAATCTTTCTAATATCATTTTCATGAGGCTGTAGATTTACAGATTTCAATAAAATTGTCTACCATCTTCTTTCCTTCTGAGGTCATGATGCTCTCTGGGTGAAATTGTAAGCCAAAAAGATTCAATTCTAAATTTTGAAGGGCCATAATGCTTCCTTGCTCATCTATAGCGGTGCATTCTATTTTTTCAGGAATATTTTCTTTATTTAATTCCCAAGAATGATATCTTCCTGCTTCGAAGTTTTCTGGCACATTCTCAAAAATGGGAGATGCTTTTTGTGTGCGAATAATGGGTGTTTGCATGCCATGAAGCACATCGTTTCTATTGATGATTTCGCCACCTAAATATTGTGCAATCGCTTGGTGGCCTAGACAAATTCCTAAAATTGGTACTATCCCAGCACAAGTTTCAATAATGCTGGGCATATTTCCTGCTTCTTCTGGAATTCCAGGCCCTGGTGACAATAGAATACCATCATATTTTAATGCATCCTCATTTGATATTTTATCATTTCTTATCACATCAAATTGTATTTGGTTTTGTTTCAAAATATAAACCAAATTATAGGTGAAGCTGTCGTAATTATCTAATACTAATATTTTCATCTTAATTGATTTATAGGGTTTGTGCTAATTCAATGGCTTTTCTAAGGGCTGCTACTTTGTTATCTACTTCTTGTAATTCTCCTTCAGGAGTACTGTGGGCAACAATTCCGGCACCAGCTTGGTAATTGAGAGTTTGGTTTTTGCTCAATAAGGAGCGAATGATGATGGCATGATTGATACTCCCATCAAAGCCCATAAACCCTAATGCGCCTCCGTAGAAGCTTCGGGTGCAGGTTTCGGTTTCATTAATGATTTCCAAGGCTCTATATTTTGGTGCTCCTGAAAGTGTACCTGCAGGAAAGGTGTCGGCGTAGATGTCTAATCCATTGGCTCCTTTTTCTAATTTCCCACTTACTCTGCTGACCATGTGAATAACATGAGAAAAGTATTGGATTTCGGCATAGGTCTCTACATTTACTTCTTCGGAGTTGATACTTAGGTCGTTTCTGGCCAAGTCTACCAACATGACATGTTCTGCTTTTTCTTTAGGGTTATTCTGTAAAGCTTTTGCTCTTTCGGCATCTTCAGCAGAATTTTGGCTTCGCAATACAGTACCCGCAATGGGATTGATATAGGCCATTCCCTTATTTATTTGCAATTGAGATTCTGGGGAGGAGCCCATGATTTTGAAATTCCCATAATCAAAATAGAAGAGGTATGGGGATGGATTGATGCTTCTTAAACTTCGGTAAACATTAAAGTCATCTCCTTTGAACTTTTGTTGAAATCGGCGTGATAAAACCAATTGGAAAACATCACCTCGTAAACAATGTTGAATTCCCTTAGTGACGTTATTCTTAAAAGTATCTGCATCAATATTTGCTGATTCCTCACCCTCTTTATTGAATTTGAATCCTGGGTCACTTTGTAATCTTAATAATCCTTTGAATTTATCCAAACCCTTAGGACTAGCGATATTTTTATCGATGCTGTTTTGAGTGATATAGAGTTCATTTTTGAAATGATCGAAAACCAAGATAAATTCAAAAAGTTGATATTTCATATCGGGATTATCCTTCATAATATCACTTGGGTTATTCATTTCAATCTCTTCCATATACTGGACTGCCTCAAAAGAAGAATAGCCAAAAAGGCCTGAACTATTGAAGGGTAGGTCAGTCTCCACTGCTTCGAATGACTCAATAAACTCCTTAAAAGATTGGAGGATGTCTTCGTTTTTAGTAGCGACTATTTTTTGAGCCTCCTCTCCGGGATATTGTATCTCATAGTTCTTTTGAGTGGCCTCGAAACCTGCAATGGGATTCAGACAGATAAAGCTTTTACTATCGCTTCTATCATGGTAATCTGCGCTTTCGAGTAAGAGGGCATTGGGATAGTGATCGCGTAATGCACTATAAACGCCAACGGGTGTGATGAGGTCGGCAATGGTCTTTAAATAACTGGTGTAAACTTTTCTTTTCATTATTTCTTGGGTATAAAAAAAGCCTGCAAGAAGCAGGCTTATATGTGATGTATATATATATAATAGTCTGGGGCTTCTTAGGTCTGGATTCCTGAGTAGCGCCACCAATATTTAGCTGAAATTGTCATTGTTGTTGTCATGTTTTTTAATTTTTTTGCACAAAAAAAGACCTGCTCTTAAAGCAGGTCTTGTAAAATATTTTATATAAATATAGCTGCTTCTTAGATTATAGATCTAAAAGCCACCAATTATTTATGTTCATGTTGTTATTCATTTCGAAGGCAAATGTAGACATTTTTTTGAATGATCAAAATGTGGTTGTTTAAATTAATCTTCTGTTAACATTAAGACTAAGAAACGAACCAAAATATAAACAAAGAGAATTTGAATTTTTGAACTTTATAAATTTCTGTTTCTCATCAATTTAAAATTGACATGATTCAAGAACTCCTCAAAACTTTGTTGAGGGGATGATTTCCACTCTTCAAACATGAGCTCTAATTGCTCTTGCTGTTTTGGTGGGGCTAGTTTGTAGAGTTCAGAGGATAATAGTTTGTCAGCTTCTTGTGCAACTTGGTAAGTATGTTGATGGAAATCTAGATTTTGTTCTTGATTAATTTGAGCTAGCCGTAGTTCTAATTGGTCTTGTAATCTTACTTTTTCATCATAGGAGCCAGTGGGCAAATAAAGCTTACTGATGATGGGAATGAGTTCGAAGAGGACCAATATTAAAAGAATGAGATAGTATCGTTTTTGGAGGGCAAAATGCTCGTCCTTCTCAAATAAACTCTGCAAAGCATTCACTCGAATGAGGAAGCCTTGGGAGAGCTTATTGGTTCTGAAATCTTCCGTTCCATAATTGACGATACTATCGATACTCGTTATTCTATCATCAATTTTGCTGAGTTCTTTCTTTTGAGACTCCTCTATGGCACTATATGCTTTTTGGCTTCTTAAATAGGCCTTTTCTTTTTCTCGAGCAATTCCAGCAATTCCAAATTTCTTTGAACCTCCAGTACCATCAATTTCATTTATATATTCTTTCTCAGCCCTTTCTAAAGCTGCATATCTGATAGATTTATCAATGTCTAGTTTGTTTTGCTGCGCAATAAGTCCTTCTTTTTCTGATTGATAAATGGATAATAACTCTGTTCTTTTTTCTTGTACTTTTTCTTCCTGAACAATAGAAATTTCTTGACTAATGTCTTTTTCAAACATCCATAATAATATAGGTTGGGCAATGAAAGAACCTAAGAGAATAGCCAATAAAACTCTAAAAGTAATGGCAATTTTACTCTTTTTATTCTTGTTAATACTTGCAATGAGCATTCTGTCGATACTGAGGATTCCGAAGCCAATCAATAAACCAAGAGGAACAAATAGGAAAGGGGAGGATATACTTAAAGACCAAAAATACATCCAAGCTACGGTGGCATAAATCCAAGTAAATACAACAGCTGCTCCAATAATTCTGGCTCTATATCTATCCGTTGTACAGTCTTTTATTACTTCTGGAATGGCCGTAGAAAACCACCATAGTGTTCTTGTGAACTTACCCGGAACTGGCTTATGCCCATTCGGTAGTCCCTTAATTTGATTCCCCATCTGTCTTTTTTTGTTTTCATTGATTAGATGAAGAGTAGATGAAATGGTTACGTTTAGTTTCAATAGGACTCAATCTTCTTAAATTGTGAAGTAAATGTTAAAATATTTATTATCAATACTTTATTGTTTCACTATATTTGATTTTATTTTTTCAGCAGATATTCTGTTATTATGCCTTGGTAATATAATTATCACAAGGACTGTGCAGAATATCTTGCCGGTACATTAATCAATATTTGTTGAAAAATTGATGGTAAAATTCTCTTTATAAATCAATTCAATGTGGAGGTGTAACAATTATACCATTCTGCATTTATAAATATTGAGTAAGTTTGATGACATCAAAAATTATTATCATGAGAAAAAATGTAAATTTATTAATGTTATTATTTTGCTTCAGTATTGGTTTTCTTACTGCGCAGAATACAATGTCTAATGACATAAATGGAGTGAAGTATGCTGAAAATGCCAACTTGAGTCCTGATATTTGGAAACCTTTAGCTAATCCTGATCAAAAAAGCACTACTGATTTTGGGGAGGGATTTGATGATATTACAAGTCTTGCAGGAGATGGATGGGCGTTTAGTAATAACAGCCTTCCATTAGGTGCTACCGGCTGGTTTCAAGGAAATGATGCAGTTTTTAGTGCATATGATGGTGCTACAACAGCCTATATTGGTGTGAATTTTAATAGTGTTGCAGGTTCCAATACCATAAGTAATTGGATGTTTAGCCCAGAATTAACTTTGCAAAATGGAGATTCATTTTCATTTTATACACGAACAGTATCTGGTTCAGGTTGGCCTGATCGTTTGCAAGTAAGAATGAGTATTAACGGTGGAAGTATTGATGTAGGTGCTACGGCCACTTCAGTAGGCGATTTTAATATTTTATTGGATGATATTAATTCAAATTATGATATGGGTGGTTTCCCAGAAGTATGGACGCAATATACTTATACTGTAACTGGATTAGTTAATGGAGAGCAAGGGAGGTTTGCCCTAAGATATTTTGTTGAGAATGGTGGGCCAAGTGGTGTGAATAGTAATTATATTGGATTAGATAGAGTGGAATTCATTGAAGCTGCTCCAGTCCCAGTTTCCAATTGGAGTTTGATTATTGCGCTGGCTTTAATTGGTGGATTTATTGTGATTAAGTCAAAATGGATGAGCTAAATAAAAAAATAGAATAAAGAAGTATAGTATCTACCTAATAATAATGAAAAAGGCTGTTCAATAGAATTGAACAGCCTTAAGTTTAGCTTTTATTATTATTAGAATCTCAAAGTAAATCCTAAAGAAGGCATGATTGGTAATTGATTGACCCTTTCACGATTATAGATATTTACATAGAAGATATTCTCTCTATCTAAGATATTTGTAATACTGAAATTAGCTTCTAAAGTAGAGAATTCACCCAATTCAAATGTTTTCTTAATTGATGCATCTACTCTGTGATAATTCGGTAATCTTTGGCTATTATAGTCACCATATAAGAAACTCATATCACCGTTGGTAGTGGTGTAATCTTCATTGATTCCACCACTAAATCCAACTTGCTCGTAATTACCAGCCATGGGAGTAAATGGGAATCCAGAACCAAAGTTATATCTGATACTTACTTCCCAATCGTAGGCTCCTCCAAGTTTTAAACTGGATAAGAAGTTAATATTGTGTCGACGATCGAAATGAGGGTTATAAGTCATTTGTGGATCTGTTCTTTCAACATATCCTAAAGAATATACAGCCCATACAAATAGTCTATCGTAATCATATTTTAAAGAGAAATCAACACCTTTAGCATTTCCTTTTTCAACTATGAAATCTAATTTTAACTCATCAGGAACACCCTGTGTATCACTGTTATATACTTTATTTCTGTTGAGATTAGTTAATTGACTAAAGTTCTTATAATATCCTTCAACATTTAATGTCAACCTATTACTTAAGTCAAATTCAACGCCCAAAATAGCATGTTGTGCTTTTTGTAATTTATCACTTACATCTTTGCCTTCAAATGTTTCTGGAATACTTTCAGGACCTGCTAAGAAGCCATAGAATAAATTAACTACATCTCTATCAGAAGTAGCTGCAATTAGATTCTGAGTATAGAATCCTCCAGCAAATTTGATTCGCATTCTATCTGTTGCTTTATACTTCATAGCTAACCTTGGCTCAGGTGAAATGGTACTTAAGCTAGGATAAAACTGAACTCTAAAACTTGGCTCAATAATCCATCTTCCTGTGGTCCATTTGTATTTAGCATAAGCTCCAAATTCAGTGGTGCTTTGTCTTTCCTCAATTTTTCTATTTGCAGAATTATAAAAGGAATAATCTGTTGTAAATCCTAGAATTTCAATTCCATATTTTAGTTCATCAGCACCTAAAAAATAAGTTAAATCCAAACCAATATTGAAATCATTAATTTGAGAATTACGAGGAGTAGATTGCGCTTCGTCTAATTCAATTTCATAATTGCTATAAGAAACATGGCCTTCTATCAAAACAGAACTAGTAGCTGGAATAACTACGAAATTTGATCCTCCTCCGAAACTATTCCAGGAGAAATTGGCCAATGATTTATAGTTTTTTACTTTGTCGTTGAAGCTGAATCCGAAGAAATTTATTTTTGAACCACTACCCATATTAATAGATGCTTTACCGTATAAATCAGTATAGCTAAAAGGAAGTCCTTCTTCATCAACATAACTATATATGCTTTCTGAGGTTTTGTCTAAATATGAATGCTTAGCAGATAATATAAATGAAGAACTACTTCCACCATCTTCACTTTGTTTTTTTAAGGGACCTTCTAGCAATACATTCGCACCAAATGTAGAAGCGCTTATTTTACCGGAAACTCGTTTTTTATTACCATCACGTGTGGTAATATCCATTATGGAAGATATTCTACCTCCATATTCCGCACCAAATCCACCAGTATAAATGTCGGCGTTTCGCATAATATCTGTTTCAAACACTGAAAATAAACCAATGGAGTGGAAAGGATTGTATATCACCATCCCATCAAGTAATACCTTGTTCTGAATCGGAGAACCCCCACGGATATATAGCTGCCCTCCTTGGTCTCCTGTAAAAACGACACCTGGAAGTACCTGAAGGTATTGGGCTAAATCTGCTTGTCCACCAATACTAGGAATTTGTTCTATTTGCTTTGGAGTAACCTTTGTAACGGAGATTTTGGTATCTGTTTTTAATGATTGACGTTCAGCAGAAACGTATACTGTTTCAAGATTAATACTTCCTTCATTTATATAAAACTTTTTACTTAATAATTGACCAGGAGCTAAGGTGATACTTTCTCTTATGGTATCATAGCCTAATGCTGTCACCAATAACTGGTAGCTACCAGCAGGAACTTTATTGATAACAAAATATCCGTTATCGTCAGTGGATGAGCCAATAGTGGTTCCTTCTAAAAAAACATTTACAAAAATAGATGGTTCTCCAGTTGATTTCTCATAGACAAAACCTTTGATACCGGCAGTTTGCGCATAGGAAGCTAAACCAATAAATAATAATAAAAAGCTTAAAAGAGTCTTTTTTCTCATGGGTATTAATATTACGTTGAAAGATCAACAATGATTTATGATGGTATTATTATGTGTCAAAAATTAACATTAATTAAATATTTTCAAAAGTACTATTTTTTCTGTTTCTTTTGATTGGTGGGGCCTAAAATCTCAATTAAATTAAAAGATTATACATAAAGAGGCAACTTTTTCTTTTTTTCAGGTCTTTATATTAAATCATCAAAATAAAAATTGAAATCATAATTTGGTTTGTTGTGAAACGAACAGGTGTATTTCAATTTAGTAAAATAAATGTGCATTTCAGATGATGGATATTGATAAATATAAAAGAGATTGAGTCAAACATTAATTGCACAGAAAAACAAAGCCCTGGCGACAGGAAATATTTGAAATCTTTGGTATAAGCTTCATTCAGTCAAATTCAACAAAAAGTTAACCTTAGATTCGTTCAAAATTCTCAAGTTCATGTATAAGCCATCTTATTGATGGCTTATTTTTTTGCATAAAAAAAGCCTGAACAAGTCAGGCTTTCGGTCTTTTATGTAGCTATTGCTATCCAGCTTTCATATTTTCTGCTCCAGGTAACATTCCTGCTAATTTTGCAGGATCATGAATTAATACAGGAATATGTTGTGGACAAATCCAATATTGGCCCTGCATATAAGCTAATTGTACCAATGGTACTTCATTTTGATTTTGTTTGCAGAATACACAAACTTGTTCTTTATTTTCCATGATTATTTTCTTTTGTGCAAATATCAATAATATTTACGTATTAAAGTACCAGATTGTGTTTTATATCTTCGATTTTTATGTATTTAGAATAACTCTAAGCAAAAGTGACCAATATATTGGCTCCAAAATTCCATACAGTAACTACAGCAATGGCTACTAATTTTGCGATATAGAAATTCCATTTGAGCTTGCTAACGATGAGCCATAATACTAAGGTGTTGATAGCTAGTCCTAATAAGCTGATGAACATAAATTGGCTGTATTCTACCAATACTTTTGGGTCTTCGCTATGAAAGGTCCAAATTCGATTAAGAATATAATTAGAACTTGCTGCCATCATAAAACCAATAGCATTTGAGAAATATTTCTGAACCCTTAGCTTTTCTTTAGAAAGAAAAGTGAATCCGAAATCAATGAATAATCCACTAAAGCCTACAATACCAAACTTAAGGAATTTTCTGATCAGCTCTTGCGATAATTCAAATAGTAGCATGGGCTAATGTTAAAGTTGTACGAGTAGAATTTGTCTTTCCTCGTTTCTGATGATATCCACAGAAGCTGTTTTCCCTTTTTCTAAAGTGTTGAGACGGTGCATATAATCATAAATATTCTTGATGTCTTTTCCGTCTATAGCCACAATAATATCACCTTTTTTCATTCCAGCTTTGTCTGCTGGGCCACCATTTCTTACACCATCAATTCTTAAACCTGAATTTTCAACACCAGCATAATCGGGCATAATTCCCAGTGTAACGCTAAAACCTCTTCGGCCTCTTTTTCTTTGGTCGGTCATATCGTTTTCTTGGTAAGTCAAGCTTTTATCCATGTTAAGAAGCTCATTAGTTAAAGCAAAAGAATAATCAGAAAGCTTCTTTTCACCTTCAATATTGATTTTCTCTACATCATCAAATGGAGTATGATACTCATCATGAGCTCCTGTAGAAAGGAAAAATACAGGAATGCCTTCAGCATAGAAAGCAGCATGATCAGAAGGACCGTATCCATCAGGGGAATAGCCCAATTGTAAAGTGGTATCCACTGATTCTAATTTCTTTAGTAAGGCTTCCCCTTCTATTGATGTTCCTACTCCTGCCAATAATATTCCATTGTCTTCTTTCATTCTTCCAACCATATCTAAATTGATCATGGCTTTAAACTGCTTCACATCAAATTCAGGATGATTCACAAAATATTTAGAACCCAATAAGCCCATTTCCTCTGCACTAAAAGCGATAACAAGTAAACTTCTTTTATTATCTTGTTGAGCTAGTTTCTCAGAAATTTCAATGATAGCAGCTACACCACTGGCATTATCATCAGCTCCATTATGAACAGCGATAGTGTCAGGCATTCTAGAGCCTGATTCAGGTCCGCCAAAACCTAAGTGATCATAATGTGCTCCAATAACGATAATCTCATCTTTTAATACAGGATCTGTACCTTCAATAAATCCCAATACATTATGAGTATTCACTTTTACTTGATTTACTTCTGTGCTTCCTTTTACTTGTGCTTCTATTGTAAAGCTATGGGCTTGACGAGTACTATTTAACTTTTCTTCTAATTGAGCTACGGTGAATCCGCTATTTTTTAATATCTCATTGGCGACTTTCCTCTTGATGTTCATCACCGGAATACCAGAGTTGCCTTGAGTTTTATCAAAATGAAGGCTGATTAGTTTGTCTCTAGTATCCATCACCGGACCACTCACTAATAAAACACCTAAAGCACCAGCATCAGTAGCTGTTAAGGTTTTTTCACGATCCCCTGAATAGGCAGCATAGATAGAGTTTGCACTGTCAATTTCAGGATCACCCGTGAGCATCAAAACCCATTTTCCCTTTACATCAATGCCTTCAAAATCATCCCATTCCACACCTTTTTTATTGAAACTGAAACCATATCCAGCGAAAACAATATCAGAATTCAGCTCTTTGTTGGCAGTGAAGGAATAAGGAACAAAATCTTTGCCCGCAGCATAAATAGAATCTCCAATACTTAGCATATTGTTTTCTCCTCTAGAAATATCTGTGGTGACTTCAAATTCTTGTAATCCTTTTTCTGCTAAAAGTTTTATTCCAGCTTCGTTATAAGCATTTCTGATATAATTAGCCGCTAATTCCATTTCTGGTGTTCCAGGGAAACGACCTTTAAGAGAATCAGATGATAAATAGCTGATATGATTATGAAGTTCTTCTTTTGTAATCTCAGGATTAGGACCACATGAGGTGAGCATAATGGCCAGCAGACCAATAAAGCTAATGATAAGATTTTTGTTAAGCATAAGAGTTTTTTTTAGGCTGTAAAGATACAAGAGTTTTTAGTAATTTTGTTTATCAAAAAACTGTTAATCCTTCAATAATTATCTCATTGTTTTTCTTTGATCATTATGGGGCCTAAGCACTTAAATTTAAACTATGAAAAGAATTCTACAATCCATTATATTGATAGTTTCCATTTTGTTGAGTATTAATATAACAAATGCACAATGTACTCCTGACCCTAATTGTACCGACCCTGAAGGAGATGGTGAATTTTGTCCTACCGATTTTCCTAGTGCTATCGAGGATGAGTATTACGAACAAGTCTTGACAATTATTTCTCCAACTGAGCAAGAGGGAGTGGTGTTAGATCATATAGAAATAGTGACTATAAATAATATTCCTCCAGGAATGAATTATCAATGTCAGGATAATAACTGCGATTTTTATCCTCAAATCCCTAAATGTGTTAATGTTTTTGGAACACCAGAAGTGGACAGTTGGGGGGAGTATAAGCTATATATTACCATTGAAGTATTTATCGATTTATTTGGTGTAGTAATCAGTGCTGGGGAAATTGTGGATTCCTCCTCTGTGGTGACCGTTTTACCTAAATTGCATAGTGATTTTAGTATTAGCCTTGAAGAAGATAATGTAATGTGCTATGAAAACACATATGAAGTTAATTATACTGGAAATGCCAATACTGATGCTATCTATCATTGGAATTTTGGAGAGAGTTTAATTATATTAAGTGGAGAAGGTCAAGGTCCTTATATGGTATCGCCTGTGAGTGGGTCTGGGTTGGATAGTATTACTTTATTTGTGGAGGAAGGCGTCTATACCAGTCCTGTCTCTTCAAATTCGTTTTTCATTACCTCTTGCATGGGACTTGATGAGCAATTTGCTTCTCTGTTTACGGTCTCTCCCAATCCTTTTGTGGAAGGTATTACTTGTTATGGTTTGAATGGTGAGCCAGTTGAATTGATAGTTTATGATTTAAGTGGGAATCAAATTCATGTAGAAATAATTTCTTCGAATGATCATTATATCGATTTAGGACAACTCAATAGGGGAGTCTATCTTTTGTCACTCACCAACACTCAAAGCACTCAAACCTTAAAAATAATTAAGCAATAATGCATCTTTTTTATACACCAGATATACAAGGGAATACTTATCAGCTTTCCGAAGAGGAATCGAAACATGCGGCTCGTGTGCTCAGGTTAGATATGGGTGATGAAATAATTCTCACCGATGGAAAAGGAAACTGGATGATTTCAGAAATTATTGATCCGCATCCAAAAAGATGTTTGGTTCAAGTGAACGAAACCAAATGCGATTTCAATTCTAAGCCATATGAACTTCACATGGCAGTGGCTCCAACAAAGAATATTAATCGTTTTGAGTGGTATTTGGAGAAAGCCACTGAAATTGGCATTGATGTAATTACACCTATTCGAACAGAACATTCAGAGCGTAAAGAAATAAAATGGCCCAGACTTCAAAAGGTAATCACCTCGGCTATGAAACAATCTTTAAAAGCTTGGCATCCCGAATTGAAAGAGATGATGAAATTTAAAGATTTGATAAATCAAGATTTTGATGGAAAGAAACTTATTGCTTGGTGTGAGGCTGATAAAAGCGATCGTATTGATAGGTTTGTTGAGGCTGGTGAAAAAGCATTGATACTTATCGGACCCGAAGGAGGTTTTTCACCAGAAGAAGTGAATGAGGCTAAAGATAAAGGTTTTGAGCCTGTTAGTATTTCTAGCTCTCGATTAAGAACTGAAACAGCTGCAGTGGTTGCCTGTCATAGTATCGCATTTATAAATCAATCTTAGAGAATTCATAATGGTTAAAAAAACACACGTTCTATTGGTTTTATTATTAATGATTAGCTTCATGAGCTTTTCTCAAAAACCTGTTCAGATAGCTTTATTAAAATATAATGGAGGAGGAGATTGGTATGCAAATCCTACAGCATTACCCAATTTAATAGCCTATTGTAATGCCTATCTCCAGATGGATTTAGACCAAGATTATAAGACAGTAGAACCTAGTAGTCGTGATATCTATAATCACCCATTCATTCATATGACCGGGCATGGAAACGTAGTTTTTTCTGCACAAGAAGCCTCCAACCTTCGAGATTATCTAATTTCCGGGGGCTTTTTACATATCGACGATAATTATGGAATGGATCCTTTTATTCGTCCAGAGATGAAAAAGGTATTTCCTGAATTAGAGTTCGAAGAGCTTTCTTTTGATTATCCCATATACCATCAGAAATATGATTTTCAAGATGGGTTGCCCAAGATTCATGAACATGATAAAAAACCACCTCAAGGCTTTGGATTGATTTATGAAGGTAGACTGGTTTGTTTCTATACTTATGAATGTGATTTGGGAGATGGTTGGGAAGATGCAGAAGTTCATAATGATTCTGGTGAAAAAAGGATGGAAGCCTTAAAAATGGGCGCCAATATCTTGCAATATGTTTTTTCAAATTAAGAAGGATGAAAAAGAAATTTTCGAGTATAGAAATAGAGAATAAGGCAAAGGAAATTAGAAAATGTGTGCTTCGCATGATTTCCGAGGCAGGTTCTGGACATACTGGTGGGTCATTAGGTCTTGCCGATGTAATGGCCTATTTATATTTTAAAGAAATGAAGCATGATCCGAAGAATGCAAAATCGGAGGATCGTGATCGATTGATATTGTCCATAGGACATGTGGCACCCGTTTTATATGCTAGTTTAGCTGAAGCAGGTTATTTTGAGAAAGAAGAGTTAATGAGTCTTAGAAAGTTGGGCTCTCGCCTACAAGGGCATCCGGGTCGGGATCATGGCTTACCAGGATTAGAATTATCTGCAGGAAGTTTGGGACAAGGCCTTTCAGTTGCTGTAGGCATAGCCTTAGCAAATAAAATAGACAATCGAAACTCAAGGGTTTTCTGTCTCTTGGGAGATGGGGAATTACAAGAAGGCGCTATTTGGGAGGCGGCCATGAGTGCTGGTCATCACCAATTAAATAATCTTATAGGTATAGTAGATAGAAATAATCTTCAAATTGATGGTTCTACGGAGAAAGTCATGAAACTGGAGCCACTAGTTGATAAATGGAAGGCCTTTAATTGGGAAGTATTCGAATGTAATGGCAATGATATTCTAGAACTAGAATCTGTTTTTAAACAGATTGAAAAGAATAGCCAAAAGCCTTCAATAATCATTGCACATACCCTAATGGGAAAAGGCGTAAAATCTATAGAAGGAGATTATACCTGGCATGGTAAAGCTCCTTCTAAATCTGAATTGTACGATTTCTTACTAGAATTGGGAAGCTAGTATTCCACCCATAATTGCACCAACAAATGCCAAAGCATATAGTGCAATGATAACTATAACGAGGATTCCTATAAATTTGAAATGTTTTCTGAGATTATTGAATGAAGCTTCTATGAGCTCATTATTCATTTCTTTAATGGCTAATTGAGCCTTTTTAGAGAAATTGAAAAGGTATAATACAGGAAAAAAATAGAGGATGGCAAAAGCCAAATAAATGAAAGCCATGATGGGGCCAAATATGGCCATATTACCCTTGTTGCCTTGGTTACCTAACTGTTGAAAAGCATCCATCCCAAGTCCTTCATTCAATGATGGTAAAACGATTCCCATAAACAGGGCAAGAACTATAAATAAGGCAACGCCCACAAAGCCCACTATAGATAGGAATTTACTCCATTTCGCAGCTTCTGTAAGGTGTTGAATAGAGGAGGGACTAAGTTCAAACTTTTCTTCATTAGTATTAAATATACTTTCCATTTTAATAATTTTTCACGAATATAATAAAAAAAACCTCCCCTAAGATTAGGAGAGGTTTTTCAATATGTTTTTTCTTTTTTTAGAAGAATAAATGTCTATTGTCAACAATTTCTGATTGCTCTTCCATAGCTTTATAAAGCTTGAAGTTAACAGAAGAAAGGAATCTATTACTCATTTGATCTGATAACGCTTTATAGTTGGCCTTTTCAGTTGCAGCTTTAGTATTAACAGCTTCAAGCATAAATACTGCTTTGCTTCCTTTGATAGGACCAGCCATTTCTCCTTTATCTAATGACATAGCTACTCCGATAACATCAGCTTCAGGACCAAATCCAGGGAAGCTAGAGGTTTCGAAAGTTAGTTTAGTAGTCTCAGCTTTAACATTAAGTTCTGCAGCCAATTTGTCTAAAGAGCTTTTGTTTGAAGAGTTTTGCATCTTCTCCATAATCATATCAGCTTTCTTTAAGTTCTTAACAGCGGAAGAAATTTTTTGCTTTACATCTTCTAAAGGAGTATATCCTTCATCAGAGATTTTAGCTAGAGTAGTAACCAAATAACTAGCACCCATATCAAATAATTCTAAGTCGTTAAGCTCTCTATCTTGACCATAAGCCCAAATAATAATTTGACGACCTTCTTTTTGTCCAGGGATATTTTCTTGCATAGCATCTAAATCAGCTAATGATCTTTTACTTAAACCCATTTCTTCAGTTACAGCATCGAAACTTGAAACTTTGCATTTACTTGCAAACTCATTGGCTTTAACATAAACATCTTGGTAAGTTTGGTTACTAGGCTGGATTTCTCTTTCCATTTTGGCAACTTTTACTTTATCAGAAAAATCTTTCTTGCCATCGATTCTCATAACATGGAAACCGAATACAGATTCAACTAAAACAACAGAGCCATCTTTATTATCTAAAATTGCTTGATTAAATTCAGGAACCATTTGTCCATCAGCAAACCAATCATAATGTCCTTTGTTTTCAGTAACACCACCATCGTTAGAAAAAGCAATTGCTAATTCTTCAATTTTCTTAGGGTTTTTCTTAACAATAGCTAAAAGACTATCTGCTAATCTCTGAGCTTCAGGTTTAATTCTTGTTACTTCTGGATTTGCTCTAGTGGCACCAGCGTAGGCGATAAGTATATGTGATGCTTTTAAAGAATCAGGACGGTTTCCTTTTTCTAATAAGATTGCAGTATGATAAGCATTATTGCTTAGGTAAGGAACAACAGTAGCGCCTGGCTCACCATCAAACATGGTAGCTTCAATTTGTAAAGGGAGTTCACCTCTTTTATACCATTTGTCTTCGTATTTCTTATCAGATATAGAATTAGTGAAAACAGTAACTTCATTTAAAGGTATCGTTTTCATTTCCTCATAATACTCATTAAATTTCAATTGTTGTGCCTGACGGTCATCAGCAGAAGGCTTTACATTGAAAACTACATAATCTAAACTTCTAGTTTCTTTTTGTTTGAAACTTTCTTTCTTCTCATTATAGTATTTCTGGTAATCAGCATCTGTTACTTCAACTTTATCATCAGCAATAGATGAATAATCTTGAGCAAGATATTTCACCTCTACTTCAGCTTCTTTTCTTGAATCTGCCATCTTAGCAAATGCTGAAGGATAATAATATGCTTTAGATACCAAGTTGTTGAATTTTGTGTTCAATTGGTCATCTTTAATAGCTCTTTCAAACTCAATCCACTGTAATTGACTTTCACGAGGCATTTGATCCAATCCTTGAAGATATTGTAACACCAATTCTCCATTGAATTCACCTGTGTTTGGGTCTTTAAAATACTGAAGAATATAACGATGAGGATTCGAGCCTTGTACTAAGTTGAATAATTCATCAGCAGTGACTGCCAATCCAATTTCCTCTATCTCTTTTTTCATGATGACTTCTTTCACCATGTTATTCCAAGTATTTTGTTTGATTCTGAATACTTCTGAAGAAGTTAACTGAAGTTTTTGCTTATTTGTTTTTTCAGCTTCAACAGCTTGTTCTACCTCTAAACTAAAATCCCTGTAGGATATTTCTTCTCCGTCTACTACGCCTATATTGACAGCTTCTCTGGTTTGTCCTTTAAATAAATCGCCTAAAATAAAGGCGGCGAGTGCAATACCAATGATTGCTACTAATAATCCGTAGTGCTTTCTAATTTGTCCAATTGCGGCCATAAAACTTAATTTTTTTTACAAGCTGCAAATGTACAATAGATTAGATAAATTAAAAACATTTTTTTACGCTTTGGGAAATTAGTTTTTTAATACTGTGCTTATAAGGTATTCTCATTCATGTGTTATGGGCTTAAATCGCATGTTATCAGCTTTTAATATGGGTTATGGAGCCGAAAAACACCACTTGAGTTATGAGTAGTATTAGTTCTTTTCTATAGGTGTTTTGTAATTTTTTCTATTATTTATTGTGAGACAATTATTTAATTACATCTTATAATTTGATGAGATTGTTTCTTGTTTTTCTGGATACTTTAATCTTGAATAGTATAATGATTATATGATAGATTTGGAGCGCTTATGATTCATATCTACACGAAACTAGTAGATTATCTTGATTTAATAATAAAAAAACTCCAAGAACTAGAATAAAATTCCAGTCCTCAGAGTTTTTTTAATAAAGCTCTATACTCTATGCTCTTCGCCCTAAGCTACAAAATCAAAGTAACAGAACCCTTATAAGTCTCCACGTTA
>NZ_JABKBZ010000044.1:0-45933 GCF_013166635.1 Lentimicrobium sp. S6
AATATTTAGGAAAATTAATGTGTGAAAATGAAACAAATTAATGTGTAAATTTAGCCTAGAAATTATAGCTGTTCACACTGGCACAATAACGTCGGTATGACTGGCACAATAACGCCGGTATATCCACGTGGTTGCGTTTTTGCGTTCGAAGCAAAAAATCAAGAAAAAATGATGCCTGCCCGGCACTATTTATAAATATGGGCAGACGGGCTTCTGCCTACAAGGCCTGAGCTGGCCCGCCATTTTGTCTTGCCTGCGCTTGGTCGTTGTGATTGGTTCGGTCTTAAAAAAGAAAAGCCCCAGAGGGGCGCAACATTTATAGCCTGGGGTAGAATGAGCTTGCGAATGGCACCCCAGGCGAGAATGATTAACACATTTTTAAAGCCGCCTGATGAGAGCCAGGAATAGAACAAAGAGGCATGCGGCGATGAAAACCATTTCAAAATTGATGAAGTCTTAAGTATAAGGAGATTGCCATGTCGCTACGCTCCTCGCAATGACTGGGTTTCGTTTGGGAAGTTTGGGGTATTGTTACTTCTTCACCAAAAACCTCTTAACCTGATTTTTAACATTCTGCAAAACCAATTCCTTGGTCCAAAGGAAAGCATTGTCTGTCCAGCGTTGGGGGTGGAAGGTGAACATGATTTTATGGGGGAGTTTGCCTTGGTGGGCTGCATTGATGATATCCTGGGTTGTTTTGAAAACCAGACCTTGTTTGAACCATTCTTCTTGTTGGGGGACTTTATCTCTAACACTGCTTTTCCAACCATCCCAGCGGCGGCCGGTATCGGTTAGGTAGAAGAATTCATCGAAATTCATATCGTAATAGGGTTCGCCAATGATGCCAAAATCTTGATAATGATACTTCTTCCATAAGTCTTTATTATCATATTTTGAAAGCGGTGAGCCATCCATGCAAATGGTTTGAACGGGGGCAATGGCTCTGAGTGTGTTTAGGTTTTTCTGGAAACGGGCAATGGCTTTCTCGTAATCTCCATGGCATTCTGTTAAATCGTCGTAGTGATAACCCACTTCGTGGCCGAGTTCTGCTATTTGTTTGACTATTTCTGGCTGAAAACTCTTGGGTAGTATTCTAAAGAAATAGGTTCCTTTATAGCCAAATTGATGTTGTATTTGTGCAAAACGCAAAGCATGCTCATAGCGCTCCTCCACATCATGCCGAAGAATGATCCATTTCTGAGTAGTTATACTTTCTTTGGATTTTAGGTATTCTTGAAAAGTAAAGCTAGAATAACCCTGCTTTTTTAGATTTTCTAATAAATTTTGAAAAGCCTGGAAAGTGAAATCTCTCATTTTATGGTTTCTGTTTATCAAACAAATTTACATAAAAAATGGCCAAACGCTATGGAAAGTGTTTGACCTTTTGTGATTTTTTGTTTCCCTATTCTTTGCTGTACTTGTTTCGCAAATATGCTTTATCTGAATTTAAATTGATGATCCGGACTTTCTATTAAAATACACTCTATTTGATGAGACAAATATAAGCCCACTGCCTGATGTGCCTGATGATTCCAATGACCACGCGTTTTGGTAACAGGCCAATAATGAGGATCAAAGCCTTGTTGCTCCAATACTGATAATGTGTCTCTGATGTCTATAAATGAGATGGCATTTTTATATAGTTTTTGCATAAAGGCTGAATCCAATTCATTGGTTCCTCTATTGACAATGATCGAATTTGAAGGGAGATTATCTAATATTTTGAAAGCAATATCGGGTATTCTTTTAGACGATTTTAGTTGGGGTTCGGTATCTGTTGCTTTTTTACTTACCCAATAGAACTTGTCGAGCATTTTTGGCCATAACTTTCCTGCTTTTACTAACTTCCTGCAATTATTGAACATCGCCAGGACACTAGAGTTTTGGGTCAATATTTTGGTTTTTTCGTAGGTGTGTAAATAGGCTTTTGGGATTAATTCATTGGTGACTATTAATTGACTATTACGCTCTATAACTTTGGGTATTAAAGGGTCTGTTTGTGTACAAATTAAATCTGCATCGCTTATCATAAAAATGGTGATATCCGGATTAAATCTTGCTACCATCCTCTTTTGATAGGCGTACATATCAGCCCAATCAAAACCACTGCGACCAAAGTTTAGGACTTCAACGGTATCGCCCATACGACTGGTAACTGTATTTTCTATAATTTGATGAAATTGATCACGCCGAAAGACCTGAAAACTTTCCACATAGGAATCCCCTAGAATAGCAATTCTTAAATGATTCGGTTCTTTAACAGGATTATATGCAGGTCCCAGGTATGAATACTCATTAAAGTTCCCCATTGAAAAACCTTCATTGAAAAAAGTAAAAGGCAAATTGGCTCTTCTTTTTCTTCCTATGATGGTGTCGAAATCTGTTGGAGATGTTCCTTCAATCTGAGCTTTGCTAATAAATTGATCTAAGATGACCAATGAAATCAATAAGCCCAAAATAAAACCTAAACATGTTTTAATTGCTTTCATTATTAAAACTGAAAATAGATGAATGGTAATGCTTCACTCTGAAACATAAACAGAAAACTTACTAATAATAAAGCAAGCAAAATACCATAAACCAGTCCTTTGTTTTTAAGCATTAATAGAAAAGTATGTCGTTTTGTATAATATTCAAAAAAATCAAACAGGCCTATCATGATAGCAAATGAAAGGGTGATGATTAAAATGCGCCCTGCGAACTCACTGGATTCCCAATGAATCATTTTAGAAATGAAAGTCGATGCAGTATGAAAATCTGTTGCTCTGAAAAACAACCAAGTAAATAAAACCAAAACAAAAGTGAAGGACATATTCAATAAATACTTCAATAGACTGCCCAAACCTTTATATTGAAACCGATCCGCTACTTTCTTATTACCAAGTATTAATTTATGAATAGCCAAATAAATACCATGTAAGCCCCCCCAGATCACAAAATTCCAACTGGCTCCATGCCAAAGCCCCCCCAAGAGCATGGTTAACATCAGGTTGATATAAGTCCTATTCACTCCTTTTCTATTTCCCCCAAGCGAGATATAGAGATAATCACGTAACCAGGATGATAAGGAAATATGCCAACGCCTCCAAAACTCTGTAATATTTTGGGATAAATAGGGTTGCTCAAAATTCTTCATCAATTCTATTCCTAATAATTTGGCAGTTCCCCTGGCAATGCTACTATAGCCAGAAAAATCAGCATAAATTTGTATTGAAAACAGCACAAGAGCCGCCAATAATTCCGGTGATTTGTAAATATCTGGTTGACTAAAAATATGATCCACAATTCTCCCTGTCGTATCACCAATCATAACCTTTTTAAACAAACCTGTTACAATTAATACAATACCTTTTTCTATCTGATCTCTTGATGGCATAGGTCTTTTTGCTATCTGAGGCAAAAGGTTGGATGCCCGTTCTATAGGACCCGCCACTAATTGAGGGAAAAAGCTTACGAATACTGCAAAATCTATAAAATTGTTTGTGGGCTGTAGTCTGTTCCGATAAATATCTATAGTATAGCTCATGGTCTGAAAGGTGTAGAAACTAATACCCACCGGAAGAATAATATTTAAATGAAGATAATCCAGCTTACCTCCAAAAATGGCAGCTAAGGGTTCGAAAGACGAAATAAAGAAACCATAATACTTAAAAACCGCCAGTATACCCAAATTAGCAAACAAGGAAACCATCAACCAGTTTTTCCTTGTTTTTGGCTCTTTACTCTTAAATAATTTTTGACCAACTGTAAAATCGATAATGGTTGAAATGGCCAATAAGGATGTAAAACGATAATCCCAATAACCATAAAAAACATAACTGGCGAAAAGCAATAAAGGATTTCTCCAACTTTTTGGCAGCATATAATATATTGGTAAAACTATGCCTAGGAAAATAAAGAATATAAAGGAATTAAATAACATAGAATCTTACTTAAAACGAATATTATATTAGGTTTATATTTTTATTTAAATTACAATTTAAAGAACTCTTCGATTGCAGTAATTACATAATCCTGTTGTTTCTGAGTTATTTCAGGAAATATTGGTAAACTTAGAAGCATCTTTTGATACGAAGAAGAAACTGGAAAATCATTACTGTTATAACTTAAATACTTATAGGCCTTTAAATTTGGCAGTGAAATAGGGTAATGAACACCAACACTAATTCCATTATCTGTTAAATAACCCTTCAATGCATCTCTATTACTGCATCTTATAACAAACAAATGCCAAACAGGGTTACATGTTTCAGGAACGACAGGAATGGAAACTCCTTCAATTTCGTTAAGTTTCTTCAAATAATATTGCGCAGCTTTTCTCCGTTTATTGGTCCAAGATTCTAAATATTTAAGTTTAGTTTTCAATACTGCACCCTGAATACCGTCCATGCGACTATTTATACCCTCAAATTCATGGTCATACTTTGATACTCGACCATGATTCGCATACATTCTAGCTTTTTTAGCTAATGAAGAATTGTTTGTTAAAATAGCGCCAGCATCACCATATGCACCAAGATTTTTCCCAGGATAAAAGCTGAATGTAGCAATATCCCCAAAAGAGCCTACTTTTCTCCAACCTCCATCAACACTTCTGTATTCAGACAAATGGGCCTGAGCCGAGTCCTCTATTACAAATAGATTATATTTCTTTGCTATTTCAAGAATCGAATCCATATCAGCAGATTGGCCATAAAGATGAACAACAATAATTGCTTTTGTATTTTTACTAATTGCCTTTTCTATTTTGTTTGAATCAATATTATATGTGTTTGGATGGTTGTCAACAAAAGAAACTCTAGCACCAACTACACTAACGGCCTCTGATGTAGCAATAAATGAGTTTGCAGGAACAATTACTTCGTCACCTGCACCTATGCCAAGGACTTTCAGGGATATTACAAGAGCATCTGTTCCATTACCAACGGCTATACAATGTTTAACATCATGCGCCTTTGAAAAATCTTCTTCAAAAGCTTTAACCGATTCCCCGAGGACAAAAGATGTTGTCTCAAAAGTCTTACGAATTGCAGAATCTATTTCTTCCTTAATAGATTCATATTGAGCATTTAGATCAATAAATGGTATTTTCATCTGTTTATAATTTGTTTTTTTAGGTCAGATGGAACTCTCGATGAATTTTATCAGCTAGTGTGTGTAATTTAGCATGATAAAATTCATGTTCGTTTCATATTTCTATTTTATAGATCACGAATTTTTTTTGCTGGATTACCTGCATATATACCAGATCTTTGTATATCCTTTGTTACAACCGAACCAGCACCAATAATAACATGATCACAAATACTCACTGGTAAAATTGTTGCGTTAGTCCCTATTGAAACACTGTTTCCTATAATTGTTTCTTTCCAATACTCTTGTTGGCCACCTGCTGGTTTACCACTTCTAAACAAATCATTAATAAACATTACACCATGTGAAACAAAACAATCATCACCAATTTTAACTAGTTCACATATAAATGAATGTGATTGGATTTTACAATTTCTGCCAATTACAACGCCTCTTTGTATTTCAACAAAAGGTCCTACAAATGAATTATCGCCAATTTTACAATTATAAATATTAACAGGCTCTACAATAGTAATATTTTCTCCAAAATCAACGTCTTTAACCCCAATACTTTTAATATTCATTTTTACTGCTTGTTTTTTGGATACTAGCATAGATTTTATCTATTATTTCGACAGTTTTTAATCCTTCATAACCATTTGTAGCAATAATACCATCATTACTGAGAACATCAACAACATTTTCATATACTTGAGAATGATTTGACATTGATCCTATATATTGGCCATACATATTAGGAGGATTTCCTTTGGGTAAATTATCAATACTAATACCTTCTATAGCTTGATATTCTAGTTCATTTAAATATTGTCCACCAATTTTTACTGTTCCTTTTTCAGCAAATATTGTTATTGAGCCTTCCATGTTTTTTTGATAACTATTCACTGTATAGTTAATAGTGCCTAAAGTACCATTATAAAACTTTAAAGCTACTACACCATTATCTTCAAATTCTATTTCATCTTGATGATTAAAATTGCCAGCAAAGGCATAGGTTTCTTTTACATCACCCACTAGATAATATAACAAATCAATAAAGTGACTAAATTGAGTGAATAAAGTGCCTCCATCAAGGGCTTTTGTACCTTTCCATTCAGATGAAGAATAGTATTGTGAATTTCTATTCCAGAAACAATTTAGTTGAACAGTATATATTTTCCCTAGCTTATTCTCTTCCAGCAATTTTTTTAAAGCTACAACAGGTGGATTGAACCTATTCTGTTTAACAACAAATAATCTTTTATTAGCTCGTTCAGCTGACTTTATCATTTCACCACATTCATGAACATTGATACCCATAGGTTTTTCACATAACACATGCATTCCTTTTTCTAAAGATGCTATGGAGTGCTCAGCATGCAAACCATTAGGTGTACATATTGACACAATATCAATATTAGGTTCTTTATCTAATAATTCATTTATACTATAATAACCATTTATATTATATTGCTTGGCCAACTCTTCGGCCTTTTGCTTGACAGTATCGCAAACCGCAACCAAAGCAGCATACTTTATTATATGTTCTGCATGTCTTATTCCAATTCGTCCGCAACCAACGATTGCAAAATTTAGTTTTTTATCCATTTGTTTTTAATTATTAATGAAATTTATGTTTATCCAAAAAATTTCTGCTGGTAATTTGGATCCTTTATAATTATTTCCTTGCTTTTGGGATAATTCTCAATAAGCCATACCATAAATGCTGTTAAGTCAATATTCTTTTTAATAAATTCATCTTTGCGTTTTATCCAATCGTTCTTTGATTTATCGCTGGTTACAATTTCTATGGCTTTATTAATAGCTTCCTTTTCTTTCTCTGGTTTATAGGAAAGAACCATTTTTTCGGAAACCAATTGCTTAACTACTCCTGCTTCATCTGCCCAAGATGAAACCAAAACAGCTGGCACACCGCATATTGCTGATTCTGTTGCCATTGTAGGGCTCTCCCCAAAATATAAATCTGAACTTGCTAATACATCATGCATTTGTTCAGGTTGTATTTTTAATTGATATTTTGACAAATCATCAGATAATTTATTTTCAGATGTTATAAATACTCTTCCATATTTCGATAACGATTCAATCAAGTGCAATTTGCCAATATCGCTCATACCGCCTTCACCAATATCATGGCTAGCCTCCCATGCAACAAATCGCAACACAAAATATGGAGTATTAATATCCAAACCCAAATATTCTCTAATAGAAGTGTTTGCATGAAAATAGTTAGGGTGAAGATACGCCAAATCCATAATCCCCTTAAATCGTATTTGTTTAACTCCTAAGTTTTTCGTGAACACCTCTGGTGTAGCAATCAACTCAGTAAAAGGTTTGTAAAACAACATTGTTAAATTAGCTGCTTCTGTATCTGTAAAAGCAACATGCGGTTTCCCCATAACCTTAGCGACGTGAGAGGCATATGGAGAGCCAAAGCTCAAGAAAACATCTGGCTTAATATGTTTGGAAAACTTATATATTTTCCAGTCTGCCTTTATTATATATAGAATTTTACCTACTGCTGTCTTAGAACCTTTTCCTCTATTAAAAAATGGCAAGTTATAAAAGTTAAGGAGTTTTACTGTGACATCTTTATCTCTTGCAGTAATTCTTATTTCGTGACCTTTGCTTTCCATTATTTTTATGAAATTCCTAAAATAATGGACATGCGCAGGGTGACCTATGTCTATCAGTATTTTCATGTGCTATTGATTTTGTATAGAATAATCGAACCTATTTAAACCTTTTTATTCTCTATATTATCTTAACATTATTGAGCTACAATATTTACTTTCTTCTTGTTAGCTTAACTATATAAATTTATTAGCGTGACAAGTTAAGCGAATATAAATTGCTGATTTCAACTGAACAATTCAATTATTAAGAATCACAATAATAGATAGTACTAAATTTTTGCTTGAAATTAATAACCCTTTTCTTTAGAGCCTCCATATTACCGGAACCATTAGCTTGAACAAAAAACAATGCAATAGATTTCATATCTTTTTCTTTCATGCCCAATCTGGTCATTTCAGCAACACCTATTCTTCCTGCTGTATCTAACATAATATTTAATTCTTCAAGCCTTTTTACAAAGTGTATATAATCATTGTCTACCTTAATCTTAAACATATGTGATTCGGAATAATCTTTCTCTATATATTTCACCTTAAAACCATGATGATATAATTCTTTTGCCAAAGCTTTCGTGTTTTTTATTACCTGTTGAGCATACTCAAAGCCATATTCTTTCATTTCAATCAGAGCTACAGTTAATGCTGCAATACGATGGAAATGAGGATTATCAATAATCACAAAATGATTTACCTTTTCTAACTCTTTAGCATACTTATTGGTAGCAATAATCCCACCCTGTGGCCCAGGAAACGATTTCTGAGTCCCTGCTATTAGAACATCTGCTCCTTCCAATAATGGCTTTTGAAAAACACCACCAGCAATTAATCCTAAAGGATGCGAACCGTCATAAATAAATTTAGCGTTTACTTCATGACATTTATTAGATAAGCCCATAATATCAATTGGGAATAAAGTATGAGCAGAACTATAGATTACTAATTTTGGCTTTATTTCTTCAATTAAACGATAAGTTTTTTCATAATCTATAATCTCAGGTTCTTTATGATCTACTTGAATAAAATGTACGTCTAAGTTTAAATATTTAGGAAGCTTTTCTTTATCTAAACCAGGATAACCACCATATGCAGTATCGAAAACCATGATACTATCCCCAGGTTGTGTAAATGCAAATAAAACAGCTAAGTTAGCCTGATGTCCTGAAACAGGATACAAGGAGACATAATTTGCAGAAAAAAGTTCTTTCGCTATTGTTTCACCAAGATTTACTATTTCCTCAATATAATCAGTACCGCTATAAGCATAAGAAATACCATTGTTAGCAGAAAATGGTGTTTTGAAATAATATCTCTGGCCCATATCACTTGAAAGAAATGACTTAGCTAAAGGGCTAATAACATTTTCAGATGGAAGAAGATTAATA
This sequence comes from Lentimicrobium sp. S6, assembly GCF_013166635.1. Classification (NCBI taxonomy): domain Bacteria; kingdom Pseudomonadati; phylum Bacteroidota; class Bacteroidia; order Bacteroidales; family Lentimicrobiaceae; genus Lentimicrobium; species Lentimicrobium sp. S6. The sequence goes on from NZ_JABKBZ010000044.1 coordinate 9,113, forward strand.
CAATTTCCTCTCAATGTATTATGTCTATTTAATATCTCTGTGAGAATTTTCTTCATTACTATTTTTTTAAAACAAATTTTCTTTTACCATTTTTTGGATTAACAGGGATATTATCCACAATTTCTATTGAAAAAAAAACGTCGTCTCCAATATAAACACTCATGTCATTAAAAATCTTATCTTTTTCCTTCTCATTAAATAAATCATTAGGAACCAGTTTTAATACAATCTTATTTTGTTCATATTGTATAATTTGAAATTGCACAACTGAAGTAATCCACTCAAAATAACCCGTGAAATAATGTACTATTAAGCTTTTCCCTGAAGGAGTAGTTAGAATATCAACATCTCGACCCTCTATTTTACTTAAAACAGGAAGACCTCTTTCACAACTACAATTTTCATCAGACATTATCGCCACATCTTTTGAATTATATCTAATAAAAGGAACAGCAAAATTCCAAAAATCCGTTGATATTATTTCTCCACTCCCAACTTCCATATTATAACTATGATTTCTAACAAACTCAGTATATGCATATTCAGCTGTCAAATGATATTTCTCATGTGTTTCACATTCAAAAACAACAGCACCACCCTCTCCGGAATAAGCATCAAATATCTTACAGTTAAAGACGGATTCTATTTTTTTTCGCATATATGGGAATAATATTTCTCCAGTTGTAGCAATTGCCTTCAAATTAGAAAAACCATTAATTCCCTCATCAAAAATATAATTTGCTAATATATATATAGTTGAAGGATAACCCCTTATGACAGTTACGTTATTTTTAACTAATTCCGCAACGATATTACTAATGTCCTGCTTAGAAAGACTTTGTGATACTGTATAATAACAATTATTTATCCAATCCTGACTTTTCTTTACTATACCATTACGTGGATTTTGACTCAACTTGGTATACTTATCCCCAAGTCTATACCCCATCCAATACCACCCTCGAAGATTAGCAGCAATATTAAAACTATAAGCTTCCTTTGAGATATAATACTGTAGAGGCTCACCAGTCGATCCACTTGAACCATTTAGTATCATTTTCCGCTTGGAAATATTTTTTGCTATTAACTTTCCATTCTTCATGTTTTCTCTCACAATTTCTTTCGTGAGAATTGGTAATTTCGTTATATCTTTTGTAGTTTTAATATCATTTGGTGTTAAAGATAAACTATCAAATAGTTCCGTATAATAGGGGACATTTTCATAAGCATGTTTAATTAATTCCCTTAGTTTCTTATTTTGATACTCATTTATTTCAACTTTAGACCACCATTGACTCTTCTGCAAAAACCTAAAATGTTTAGAAACAGACTGATCTAATACAAAATCACTTAATGGTAGGACTATTTTTTCAGTAATTGTATTTCTTATTGACATAGTTTATTTTTTATTAATAGATAGGTTTTAATCCAAAAAAAACTTCTTGTAAAAGATGTGTTTTTGTATAATTGTTGGATTAAATAACATAAGTTGCTGTTTTGATACTCATCATTTGTTTTCAAGAGCGAGCCTGACTATATTTTAAGACTAAAATGTGTTGTCATTTTTTGGTTTTGCTATTTATCATTTAATTGCAAGACATTGTTTATTAGGAGGATATTTTGTAGCAACATAGTTAACCTTTTATTATTTATTGAAGACTAACTCCATGAATATTACTACTATCTGCTTTATAAAACCAATGTTTAAAATTTATAATAACAAATTATCCTCCCTCATAAATATCAAATAACTTACCTCGAATACTCTCCCACTGATACTGTTTTAATTCCTTTTTCGCATTATCAGCAATTTGTATTGTTTTTCCTGGATTATTCATAATCCAACTTATTTTCTCTGCAATCTGTTTTGGACAATTTACGTCTACCATAAAACCATTTACACCATCTTTTATCATAAATGGAACACCTCCAACATTTGATGAAATCACAGGAACCCCACTAGCAAATGCTTCCAATATGGACATAGGTTGATTATCAAAACTAGGAACAGATATCATAATATTGGATTTTAATAATTCCTCTGGTATTTGCTTATTGTTTAGAAACCCTAAAAAAGATATATTTGAAAGGTTAAGTTTTTCTCTAAGATCTGAAAGCTCTTCAGCCTTGCTTCCAGTACCCGCAATTACTAATTGAGCATCAGGGTATTTCTCATGAACTAATTTAAATGATTTAATAATATCGTCGATATTATAAATTTTTTTTAGGGCTCTTATTGAAATTAGTCGTGGTTTATCGAAATTTAAACATCCTTCATTCCTTACAACGACATTAAGTAGATTTGGTAAAATAATTGTTTTTATTCGATGTTCAGTAAATATATTTTGCAGAAACCCGGACATTACAGTAACGGCATCAACTTTAGATAATAATGGCCGAACAAACCAACCCCATTTTTGCAAAAATAGTTTAGCACCTCCTCCATGATAAGTAACTATAGTTCTTCTATTATAAATACATTTACTTGCAATAATTCCAATTAATATAGGATAAAACCCCAAATTAGAACACCCATGTATATGAATTACATTATATTTTCTCAATTCTCTTAATAAGGGGAAAATTAATAAGATCCGATTAATTGCGGTTTTCTTAGTGTTGAAAATTTTTACATCTCTTCCTTCACTTCTTATTTTAGTAATATGATTATATATTACCCCCGAAATACCTCCTTTATTCTCTTTATAATTCCCTAATATTAAAATTCTCATTTTATCCATTGAAATTAGCATTTAATAAGGCCATTACAGTAGTTAAATAATTAACTCTTATTTATTTTTCAAATTATTTCGCCAAAAGTATTCTCTCATTTTGATGTCACAATTTTTTATACATCAAAATATAATTCTCCACTAATACCTTACCTGAAAAAAAAAATTGTGCCTGATTCGAAATACTACTACGATCTAAAGACAAGAGCTTTTTTATCATACTCTGATTAATATCTTCAAAACTATCAACTATTTTTCCATGATCAGTTAAACTGACATAGTCATTTATCAAATTCACACCATTGTTTGCAATTACAGGTAACCCAGAACAAACGTATTCACTAAACTTAACTGGCGATGCTACATTATTCACAATATCATCATTTCTCCATACAATTCCGATATCTGATGCACACAAATACCCAGGTACATCATCAAATTTAACAAATAGATTTATTGCGTTAGGGATTTCCTTTTTTGAAAGGTTTAGTATTTTTATCCCCTTGTTTAAAATTGCATTAACAATGCTTTCAGTGTTTTGATACGGCCCATTACCTCCTGTAACAAATACACACAATACTTCATCTTCCTTAATATTCAACTTCTCTCTAAACTCCGTTCTTTTAGTATCTGAATAATTGAAAGATTCATCTGCAATACAATGATTAACACCCAATTTTCCACTATCAATAGTGGTATTTTCAAACACATATTTCTTAAGTGATTCAGAAACACAACTTATATAATCACTATTTAATCCCACCTTCGAGATGTTTTTAGTTGCTTGCCTAAGTTTTAACCAATACTTGATTCTGTTATATCTGCCTTTTAAATATAGTTTTATTTCTTCCTTACTTGCACCTCTAATATCAGTAAGGATTTTTACATTCTTAATTTTTAAATTATTAGTGGCCTTTTTCATATAGCCCGCCAAGATTTCTCCCCTTAAATGAATAATGGTGTTTTCGGTTAATACCTTACTTAAGGTTCTTTGGATTTCTTTTGTTTGTATTCTTGAATAAAGATTATAATTTGGATATAATTTGAATGGGATGACTTCAAAATCATAAATATTTAGTTTTTCCAACTCATCTTTCTTATTCTGATTTTTCTTAATCCCGGCTAATAATATAACTTTGTCAAAATAATTACGGTTTTTTATTTCTTTTAATAATGAAATAACTTGTGAACTAAAAACAGAACTATCTGTACCTGAAACATAAATAAGTGTTTTATTAGTCATCTTAATTTTTTGTTGACATTTTGTAAAATTTAAAGAATATGGGGTTACGTAAAAAACCACCTCTATTTATCGCCCTCATAATAGCATTTTTATAAAAGGTTATAAAACCATACTAAAACAGAATACTTCATCGGTTGACAAGTTGAGCGGTATTTACCTTTCTGTAATAATAATAATGGTTTCAAATATAACAGGGCAGTTTGTGCTAAACTCAATTAAAACAGACGAGGAAGGCTCTCTTTGGCCATAACTATTAGAAACCCATGAATCAATCTTTGATATTCTCGTATCAGCTCGATCTTCAAAAATCATTTCAATGTTTTTATGATTTTTTAGATTAGTAATCAATCTATTATTATTTAACTCAAATGGTATCAACTCTCCGAAATGGAAATATAGACTAACGTTATGTTTTCCTTTACCAAAAAGTGCATCTGTAATCTTAATAAGATTTTTTATTTTGTCAAAATGAAACCTTCTACGGTGAATTACTCCTTCATTAAGCCGCAAATAAGCATCATGTTCACCTTCAAACAAATCATATTCCTTTTCTGAAATCCATTGGATTAATTTTGTGTTAGCATATGATTCATAACCAAACAAGTGATGCTTATTTATCTTGTATTGATTCTCGCCATCTATTTCAATTGTATTGTGCATTTTAGTCGAGCGATGAAGGTTTCTTTCTATTGGGGAAGCTGTATATAAATAGCTACCTGTATCTACAAGAAATGCTTTACCATTAATCTGTAATTCAAAAGATAATAAATCTGCATGCGTATGTGATCCAGCCATAAAAGGATCATCGGGATATCTTGATTGCCCACTATTATTAATAAACAAGAAAATGGTATTATTACGCATTATATAAAACCCTGCATCTTTATATGCAATTGAACCAAGTACCTTCTCATAAGAAGGTAAATCATCATATTCTTTTTTTGATTCATATCCTAATAGGAAAAAGGTGTCATATTCGTATTTTCCAGAGTACCTTTTAAATAATGAATCTTTATAGTAAACAGCTCCTATAGATAATAAATATCTATGATCAATATTTTTTGTTGCTGAAAATGGCAAATATCTTGCATCATCCTGATCTCCAATAACTGGAGCATATCCGTTTTTATTTAAATAATTCATTATAAACGAGATGAGACTTTTTATACGATATTCTATATCCAGTGGAATCTGTTCATTATTTCTTTTTAATAAAATACATGAATAAAAGAAAAATTCAGTAATCAATCTATGATAATTAGTTGATTTTTCAAAAAAAACACCAGAAGGAAGGATTTGCAACCTAATTTCATTATATACCTGATATCTTGATAGAGAATACCATTTCATCGCGGTTGTATCTATATCCTTAAACAAAGAGCCAACTAACAATAAACCAGCAAGGTCACCATCATAATGGTTGGCATTACCTTTATATGATTTTTCAAGATTATTACGTATGAACCACCCATGTTCATATATGCTCGTCATTATTTTGATTAAAAAATCATCAGTAATGCGATTAGAGTGCATAAACATATTTAATGCATAAATCCAATTCGCAACTCTTATAGCCACATCTTGCGCACATCCCCAATTTATACTAAACATTAAAGGATTTTCTAATATCCAATCATCAATTTGTTCGATAAATTCTAAAGTATATTTTTCATCCCCCGATACTAAATAAGCTTGACCTAACTTCAGCATATGATGTGACCTACTTACTTCTCTAGGTATTTTAACATCTGCATTATTTTGATTATCAACCTGAGAATAATCAAAATAGAAAACACCTTTTTTCCATTCAAAACCAGACTTGTAATCTAAATGCCAATTGATCTTTTCTTTAAACCTATGGTATCCACCAAGCAAATTAAATTCATGATTTACGACTTTTTCAGCTTCATTCAAAATTAAGTTTTTCTCGTTATGATTTAGAATTTTTGAAAAACTTATAAAGTCTCCACATTGTTTAGTTAAAATTTCATTTACTTGTTTTTTCTCAAGCTTTTTATCAAAAATATTTGCTTTAATATTCTTTTTAACCCGTTTATGAGTTAATCTATAAAATTGATTTTTATAAGTATAGTATTTTTTAATTACTCCCCAAAAAACGTAGAGTTCTTCATTAAAATCAATAGCTTTTCTAATTTTAAAATTCATAAGAGTTTGATAAAGGTGATTTTTACAATTTCTTGAATTAATTATACACTACTCATTTCTCCTCAATAAAGAATAAAAATAGCCCCCAATACCTCCTAGAAACAAAAGAACAAATCCTCGAAAAGTAATATGAACATGTCCCCCAACCATTCCTGAAATAATAAATATTATTAAAAAATTCTGGAAAACTATCCAGTATTCGTCCCTGTAAATGTTTCTGATTTGCAACTCTTTCTTCAACCTTAATACTATTTTATATAGTATTACGAATATATATAGATACATTACCAAACCAAATATTCCATATTTTAATAAAATTTGTGCATATTCATTGTGTACGACTCTGTCACCTTCAAAATTTGAAGTTGATATACTTATTGTCCTTTTTGCCATTTTTTTACCAAAAAAGAAATCACTCATGGAATTATCTCCTATTTGCCGAAAAACATAAAAAGGCTCAAATATACGAATATCACTACTTATAGCTTCAGTTCCAAACTTCCTCTCAGCACCTCTGTTATCATAACTTTTTATTGTAATATCCTTGAGGTCTGTAGTAAAAAATACAAGTATAAGGATTACACTTGCCCCAAGGACTAATCTAAGTTTTAATTTGAAACTTATAGTGGATTTTATAAGATAATTAAATAATCCTAAAATGATAACTACAAAAGAAAATCTCTTTAGAGCAATAAACAAAATTGACAATATAAACCCTATTGAAATGAAAAGAGTTGATTTTCTCTTATTTAAAAAATTACTCATAATAAGAGGAACAATCAAAAGTGCAAAGCTTATATATGTTAGAGCTCCTCGCTGGCCCATGTTTCCAAAATAAAAAATCCCTCCTCCAAAAGTTGTTGACCCTAACTTATCTCCTACAGCATCATATTTCAATATTGTAAATAATAAAACAATCATTACCCAAGCTATTATGAAATAATACCCTGAAATAATTAAGTTTTTTATATTTCCCTTTTTTGAATAATAATGAAAAGATATCGGTAATATAATGACTGATGTAAAAACCTTTGAAAAAGTTCGTATGGATTGATCAATACTTTCTCCTTTCAAGATTGGGAAAATAAGAATAATCAATAAGAATACAGTGGTGCTGATAAATACTTTTTTATGAAGCTTTGATACTTTATTTATCTGGGTAAAAAAATAATAGAATGAAAAAGAAAGCATTAAAAAATTCTGAAAATATTGAAAATTTACCGCCTGAGAATCTACTAATACATTTGCAGCATCAAAATATAAGCAAAAAAGCAAATAATAATCAATAAATGAAGTATTTCTCTTTGAAAGAGAGGGTAATAAAAAGAATAAAAGAGCACCTAAAAAGAATAACATAAATATGAATTACTTGGTTTTAAACATCTTTTTTATCGAAAACAAACTATTTACCTTAGTTATCAAAAAAGCTTTTTCTTTAAGATTGAGAAATACTTTCACGATAATTAATATTGATGTTACCAGGAGAAAGAATTTTATCAGGATGTTAAGTACAATTGATTCCAGTTTTATTAGACTACTAATATAATAAATTATACCCGTAAATAAAACTAACGAAATATATTTTTTATATTCAAAACCTACTCTGTACACTCTTTCTGAAAAAACAAAATAGAGTGTAAGAATAAATAAAAATGTTAAGAATGTTGCATAGGCAGCTCCTTCTTTACCATATACATCTATGAGATAGTAGTTCAAAAGAACATTAAGTAGTGAACCCAGAATCCAAGTTATTGTAATTAACCATGTTTTTTTTGTTATATTTATTGGTAAAACAACAATTCCGGCAATTCCAATCATTACATATCCCATGCTTAATATAAAAACGACTTCATAACTAGATGCAAATTCGGTTGATGCCATAAAAAAAACCAGTTCTTTAGAAAACATAGATAAACTTAATCCAAAAAATAAAAGAAAAAATAAAATAATAGAGGTGAAATGTCTAATCTTATTTTTACATTCCTCAGGGTTATCGATAAGACCATAAATCTCTGGTCCAACTACTTTTTTAATAGGACCAGTGATAAGTATTGGTATTATTGAAGCTATTTTATAACCCAAAGAAAAAATCCCAACATCCTCCAATGAAGAATGCTCTTGAAGAAAATATCTATTAGACCAATAGGTAATGAAAGAGGCTAAAGAAGTAGGAATTAGAAATATAGAAAAATACAACATCTCGCTCAGATAGGATATTGAAAATCTAAAATACCTCCACTTCAACTCTGTTAAAACCAGTATTATAAATTGAGTAGTTGAACCAACTATTTGACCATACAAAACACCCTCTATTCCTAATTCCATGAATACAACAAAATAAACTGTACTCGACAACGAGACCAAAACAAATAATGAATTATTGATTAAATATCTTAATGCTCTTTTTTCAACGATAAGTGTTTTTAAAGGAATCTCCGCTATAGCCTTAATAAACACAGACAAACTAATAAGCTGAATAAAAAGCGCTCCATTTTCCACATCAATAATAGCAATCGAAATCGCATCTGAAAAAAGAAAAGAAATGGATAAAAAACCTAATCCAACTACTATTTTAAATATAAATGCTGTTCCAAACAAAGTGTCTCTATATAAACTTTCTTTTTTATCAAAATATAGTCTGACATAGCCATTTTCGATAATAAATCCGTAAAAGATTACAAGAAGTGCACCATATAAATATGTTAATTCAAGTATTCCATAATCAGTTGGAGTTAAAAAATGTGTATATAGTGGAAGTAATAAAAACTGAATGCTTTTATTTAAAATACTACCAAAACTATATAAAGAAATATTCTTAATGAATTTTGACATGAGAACTATGTCTTAAGTAACCTACTAATTTTTGATTTAGCATATGAGAAATCAAAATAACTGTTTGTGTTTTCTTTAACATACCCCAACTGTTTAATTGTTCGGTGTAAGTGATCATACTTTCTTCCATTAAAAATTATTATATATATATTCTCTAAATCGAACTTCTTTTTAATATAGTTTAACATGTTACTATTAGTATCTTTATGCAGCTTTAACCCCCTATACTTTACTGGCGTGTAACTATCCATAGTAAATGCATCCTTATCACCTAGAAATATGGTTTTTTTATATACTTCACTATAAAAAGTCTTCTTTTTCAACCATCTAAGGTAAGCTATGTCATGTTCTTCTTTATCAAGGAATCCAAAACAAATAAAATCACCAGAATTAAGACGTTCTTCTGCTAAATGCAAATATTTTTCACCTCTTTCACTTACAATTGTTTTAAAATACTTTAAAATTTTAGTATTGGAAGAAACAATAAATTCAAATCTCCCTTTTGATTCAATGCTTTCATACTCCCACATAGTCAAATTAATTTTATATAAATCAACCTTAACATGAATGCTTTCTATCACTTTGAATATAGACTTAATTATCATTTTTAGAATAATATCTTTTTAATAGATGATATTTTTTCAGCCCATAACAGCTTTTTGGCCTTTGGATTCATATAATACAACCTATACATCAAACTAAACCTATTAGTCCATTCAAACTTCCAGGCATAACGGCCACTTCCAAAGTCAAATTTAACAGTTGGTTCATTTTCAAAAAAGTATTTTATAATTTCATACTTTAATACCCGAGAAGGAATAAGTTTTTCGTACTGTGGGTTATACCCAGTACTCCAATACAAATATTTATTTTTAAAGAGATATCCAGTATAATATGAAATAATTTCATCATTTGAATTGTCAATTAATAAAAAAGTTAATAAATATTTTGACTTCGAATACAATGATTCTAAGAATTTAAATTTCTCGCTATAGGGTAAGTCAAAAATTGAATGCCGCTCTTCTCTTCCTTTAGATTTTAAATATTCCTTTTCCATTAAGTGTATTTTGGATATTTTATTAAATACATCATCCGTTTTAATTACAAATGAATAATTAGTTTGTCTCTTTAGCTTCTTGGAATATCTAAGAATATTTTTAGGTATAAAATGAGAATATGATTTGAAATTTTTGAATTCCTTAAAATCAATATGTGGGTTTTCAATTAAATAATTGAAATTATTATTATACTTAGATTTCAATAAATAAGATGTTAATTCTGAATTCTGATTAATATGGGTTAAATTAAGCACATCCCATTTTTCATTATTCAATTCAATTTCTTTAATTAACTCCTTTATTATAGTTGAAATTGAAGAATCTGTATCGTTATCTATGAGAAAATCGTTTTCATCACCTTGAGCAAGAAATTCCAGACTAGTATATTTAGTCTTAGACTTTTTCTTGTTAACAAAAATTAAAGGAGCAATACCAACAATCTTATTATTATTAATTACGACGATAATGAATAACTTATTAGAGATATTATTGCAATTTGCTTCCCACCATGTATAACAATACTCAAATGATGAAAAATAATATAAATTATTTGGTTGGTTTTGAATTCGCTCCCACTCAGATTTTATTTCTAGAAAATCTTCTGTACTATTAATAATTTTCTTTATCATAAGTATTGAACTTAGTATATTTTCCTGAACGGATATGGTTAAAAACAAATTTATCTTTACTTGGCTTGCCAATATAAATTTTTTTGGTTATTGTATCTTGGATTCTTGAAAACTCTGAAACAAATGACAATTCTGAATTTTCTAAATTTCCATTGTAAATAATCTCAAATTCATATTTTTTTATATAAACTTCAGTGTTAATATAAGCATCATAATATTTAGCTATTTGTGAACAACTAGCATACCAAATATCTAATGGTTGTAAATAGCTATAAATTTTATCTAATGATTCAATATCATCATAAATATTAGGGGTTTGTCTTTTTCCATTTGGAATTTGATTTTGAAAGTGTTCTTGAATTGTAATTGGTAATTTATTGTTATACAAATACTTAATATACTTCTCTGGTGAATTATCTCTTCTATGCAATAAAATATTTTTGATTAATCTTTTTAACTGTTTAATATAAGAAGATGGTTTGAATATATCACCACTTAAATTCGTAGGTATATTAATTAAATCGAATTTGTCAAGCTTCTTCAATACATTATCTTGATGCTTACGATTTATCATATCTGCTTCTAAAGCAACCCAGAAAAAAGACCTGTTCTCTATGAATTTCAAAGCATTCGAATTATACTTATAACCTGGAAACTTAACCCCATTAAAACACAAACCAAGCTTTTCAAATGTATCCAATTTGTTACTTATATATTTGAAATCTTGTTGTTGTATATTTTCAAACTCAAATACCAATTTAGCACCATCATTATACGTATGTTTCACACCATGAAATTCAATATCGAAATATTCAGATTTTGATTTTAAGAACGCAATATACTCTTCATCTAAATCGGCAGTAAATACATTATACTTTGTATCTTTAGGGATATACAGATGTGATTCTAAAGGAAGAAATATTGAACCTTTAATATGAGGATATTTAATAAGAAGATTCTCCATCAAAAAGGAAAATAGAGAATTTTTACTGTCTTTTAAATATCCCCAATCGTTATGTGGGCCTATCTCACCATCCTCTGAAACAGCAGCAGGAACAACATCATCTATCATTAATGAACATGCAGTGTGATGATTATTAAAATATTTTGTTTTTGTAAAACTCATTTAATAGTTAAGTAATTATTATCCAAAAATGGTATTTGTTAACACCCTACCAATATTAAACTGAAATCGATGTTTCCATCCTCCTGCAAGTACTTCTTATTAGCGACATTTAGAGTTACTATCATTATTTCTTATTGATACCATATTTCATCTACAAGAATATTCATAATTGAATCGTTGAAATGATATGGGTCTTTAAAGTTTGCTGAATCAATGGTTATATTCGACATAATATCAAAATCGTAAATGGGACCAATAGAATTCAAAAATAATTTATAGGCCTTATAATTTTCATCAAGACCATTAACAACAACTAGGTTTTGTAGGTCTACATGTGTAGGAGGTATTATAATTGATAGCTTTATACCTTCCTTTTCACAATCCTCTTTCAAATCCAGTAATTGTTTACGATAGGTCAAGGGATAATTATAGGCTTGATATGCTTTATCTGCAAGTTCCAATTGTTTTGTCCAAAATTGCTTCTTAGAAATATTTGGATTCTCAGAAGCAAGATTTTCATCAAAAATATTATAAACCAATACATATATACTTGCCTTAGTAATATTGAAATTCAGATAATAACTCATTGGGCTTTTAAGAGTTTTGACTCCTTTACTAATTCGCTCTTTGCTATTTGAGGCATCAAATAAGTTAAATGGTATGCATAAATACAAATTTTCAATTTCTATTTGATCTTCGGCAAAATCAATAGTTTCAAAAACTTCTTGAAGACTACCACCTCCATATCCAAAATTATAATAGCCATTACTTTCATTTCCATAAATTAAAGAAGTATTAAAAGCTGCTGCTCTTGAATCTCCTAAAAGCAATGACTTTTGTGGATTATTTTTAAACTCTATGAGCTTGTACAACCTATAATCTAACGGCATTGAAACCTCTTGCTTCTTAAGCTTAATAATATTAAAATCAGAATAATTGAATGGATCAACAATAATATTCAAAGCCAATAGCATTAAAAAAGGAACTGCAAATAGAATTGTGCTTTTTATAAACGTTTTCATTATTAAAACTGAAAGTATATGAAGGATTGCTGATAATTAAAAAAGTAGAACACTAAGATTGAGATAATAAAATATACTCCCCATCTAACAATTCTTGATTTTACATTTGATAAATCCAAACCAAATTCTTTTCTTCTTTGAATCCATTCAATGATTACAAATACAATTATCAATATATAGAATTTTGACCCTATATTAACAGGAGTATCGAGAATTGATGGACTGAATATACTTCCAATAATGTCTATAGCCTGTGTAACTGAATCAGATCTGAAAAATATCCATGCAAATAGTGTAAGCGTAAAAGTTAAAAGAATTTGCAATAATTCTTTTAAGGAGGGTAAAATTGAATTCTCTGCTACAATATTCGTATTTTTCCGGTTTTTGTTTGTTAGCATAAGTGGAAGAAAATACAGCGCATTTAATAAACCCCAAACAATAAATGTCCAATTGGCACCATGCCAAAAGCCACTTACCCCGAAAATGATAAAGGTGTTCCTAATCCGTTTATAATTATTCCCTTTACTACCACCGAGTGGAATATAAACATAATCTCTAAACCATGTTGATAATGAGATATGCCACCTCCTCCAAAATTCTGCAATATCTCTAGAAAAATATGGGTATGCAAAATTACGCATAAGTTTAAATCCGAATAACTTACCAACACCAATGGCAATATCTGAATATCCTGAGAAATCTCCATATATTTGAAATGCAAAAAAAATAACGCCTATCAAAATTGTACTGGCTGGAAGCTGGTCGTATTGGTTAAAAACCAAATTAACTGTAGAAGCAGCGCCATCAGCAATTACTACTTTTTTAAACAGACCCCATAATATTTGGCGCATTCCATCTTTCGCAAGATTTAAATCAAATACTCTTTTTACATGAAATTGAGGCAATAAATTAACTGCCCTTTCAATAGGACCTGCCACCAATTGAGGGAAGAAACTTACGTAAGCCATAAAAGAAATAAGGTCCTTTGTAGCTTTTAACTTCCCTCTGTAAACATCAATTGAATAACTAAGAGTCTGGAAGGTGTAAAAACTAATCCCAACAGGTAAAATGATGTTAAGAGTTTTAATGTCAAGATAAAAACCAAAAAACGAAAAAGCTTCGACAAACTCAGTAACAAAAAAATTATAATATTTAAAATAACCTAGAAAACCTAAATTAACAACTAAACTAAGTATAAGTAAAAGCTTTCTGGGCTTTGGTTTCTTTTCTTTTTGAAGTCTAAGACCTATAAAATAATCAAGTAATGAACTAAATAATATTAATGATAAAAACCTCCAATCCCACCATCCGTAAAAGACGTAGCTTATGCCCAAAAGAAACAGGTTTTGTAGTTTTATTGATTTATTTACAACAAACCAATAAACTAGAAATGTGAGTATAATAAATACAATAAACTCGTAAGAATTGAAAAGCATATTTTATAAGTCTATTTTCAATTATGATGCATTTACAATAAAGGTGGTCTCTGTTGTTTGAACCATATCCTCAAATGAAATAGGCCATTTTTTACTTACCAATGCTTGGTACAGAGCTTCCATTTCATTGTCTTGCCCTTTTTTTGGTGTTTTATCCGAAATAGAATTTACTTTAATACCAAAGCCCTCGATAGATTTGTAATCGGTCATCACGATGCTCTTCATATCAAAATGAACCTCAAGATTTTCTTTAGGTATATCTTTATGTCCAATTGCAAAATAATCAATAACACCAACCGAACCATCTGCAAACTTCAATGAAAAGGTCTTATTGTCAGATGAATTGATGGATTCATTAGTCGGTTTTATTGAGCTAGCTGTAATTTCCGTAATTTTAGAATCAGTTATATATAGCATTAAATCAACAAGGTGGCATCCTTCTCCTATTATTCTACCGCCATCTTCATGTACCCAAGATTCTGTAGGACTGTACCCGGCATTCATTCTATAGTGCATAAACATAGGATTAATCCTTGAGCTAACTTTTGCTTTAATCTCACGAATATAATTACTGAATCTTCTGTTAAAACCAACCATAAGTAATGGCTTGTTTTCAAAACCATCAGCATAAAATTCTTTAATCGAATCTAATTGCTCTTGTGTTGTAGCTAAAGGTTTTTCAACAAATACATTCTTTCCTTTCTTTAAACATTGAAGAATTAACTCAGCATGATTATCGTGTCTTGTTGTAATAAATACAATATCAATGTCATCATTCTCTAAAATATCATTTATGTCATTTGAGATCTTTTGAGCATGAAATCGATCTGCAATATCAAGAGCTTTCTTACCACCACGATTTACAACTGTATGGATCTTAAATTTGTTCGTCATATTTGTTAAGATCGGAAGTAAAGTGCTTACTACATAACTTCCAGCACCTATAATTCCAATGCTATATTCTCTTTTATTTTTTTTGTCATTTCGAAATGTAATACTATCAGGGCTTTTATCATATACATCTTTTCTATCATATTCAATAATTGCCAAAATTTTATTTTCAGGATCCTTTTCAAGATCTTGAAAAGCTTCACTAATGTTCTCAAAAGGATATACTAATGGATTTATCAAACTAAAATCAACATGTCCATCTCGAACTAAGCGTAGAAACTCAGCAATATTTCTATTTTCTGTCCAACGAACATAAGAATAAGGATAATCTAGACCTTTCAATTCATAATTATCATCATACCTTCCTGGACCATATGATGTTGAAATAAGGAAATCAATTTCATTAGCATAAATATCACTTCTATTTATGGTCATTCCAGATACACCAACTAATACAACCTTCCCTTTTCTTCTCGTCATTTGAAAAGCCTGAGATAGCGGTTCATTTGAAGATGTTGCTGCCGTAAATAAAACTGCATCAGCTCCATAGCCACCAGTCCAATTCTTAATCGCATTTACAGGATTTTCTTTAGTCGGATTAATCACCAATTCGACACCCATTTTTTTTACCAAATCTAACCTCCCATCACTTAAATCAATACAGGCTACTCGTATACCAGCCGATTTCAATAGCTGAACTGTAATAAGTCCTATTAGGCCTACTCCAAGCACAACACCATATTCCCCTAATCGCAATTCAGACCTCCTCACGCCTTGTAATGCAATCGATCCAACAGTGCCTGTAGAAGCATATAAAGTATCCAATCCTTTAGGAACTTTAACAACTAAGTTTATTGGGACAACAACATACTCGGCATGAACAGCAAGTTTCATTCCTCCAGCAGAAACAATATCCCCAATATTAAAATTTAAAACATTATATCCAATTTCAACTACTTCTCCAGAAATAGAATATCCGCTTTCTTTAAAAGAATCAGCTACAGTATTTAGCTTATCTTTAGTCTTTTTGAGTCCTTGATTTTTATAATATGTAATAGCGGCAGTAATTTTCTTGGGATTATCAAGTGCCCTTTTAATGATAGATTTTCTCGATTCGGAAACTCCACTCATCTCCGTTCCTGCTGATATACAAGAGTGGTAAACTTTTATTTTTACATAGCCTTCTTTTACAGTTGGCTGTGGTAATTCAACAGGATAAACAATTCCCTTTTTTAATAAAGCTTGCTTCATTATTCGTTTACGATTTTGTTTATAAATTTATATAGTGAGCTATAGTTATTTTCGACTCCGTATTTTTCTGATAAAAAATGTTTGATTTCCTCATTAGGAAGGGTAGCTTGTTTTACAACAATTGATTTCATATAGGCTTCAAGCTTATTTAAATCCTGGTTTTGAACATATAATGCAGAATCAGAAAGTTCATTCCTATACGCCTCTAAATCAGTTAATATTAAATGACAATCAAGAAATAATGCATCCATTATACTGCTACCAAACTGGTCATGCGGAAGTAAAGAAACAAAACAATCCGAGAGGTAATAATAATCTCGGATTTCATCATTTGAAATAACTTTATCCACTATAATAACATTATCTCTGATAGATTTGTTTTTATCTATATAATCATTCACATACTTTATCATTTGATCGGTACCTAAATGACCTCGCAAAAATACATAAGTGAAATCCATGGCATTTTCAGCCAGTTTTTTTATTACATGTAAGATTGATTTAACACCAGTATTTATTGATCGTAGACTTCTACTATCAATGAATACTGTCTGATCTCGTGGAATATTATACTCTTTTCTTAATTCTGCACGCTCACAATTATTCTTATAGGTAAGAACCTTCTTATAATTAAATGTTCCAAGGGGGTACTGTTTCAAGTAATTCTTACTTTCAGGTTTCATTTTAACAACATAATTAAATATTTCTGCTGTCGCTGTTAAAACATATTTACTCTGAGAGAAAGAATACTCAATACTTTTGCTAAATATTCTATCACCATGAACCTCACCACCGTATATATATGAAATCTGAGGTTGGAATCCAGTCTTCAACATAATTTCTGATTTCTCGGAAATTTTGTGATTAATAATAATGTCTGGGTTGTATTCCTTAATAATTTGCTTCGATTTCCTTGTTAATATTCTCATCCAAAGCTTAATTCTAGCCTTTTTCAAATACTTAACTAAAAATTTCTCAAACCAGTTTAAGCGTAATGGTAGCAAGTCATCATAACTGATGAAATCGGTATTTACACCATGTTCCTCAAGAATACTTAGGCTATTCGTAAGTTTAATATCATTGTTAAATTTCTTCAAATAATAAAGAAAAGGAGGACAATTACCCCCATAAAAATAGCCATTTACCAATATTTTCACCGAATCAATTTTAAGTATTCATCCCATTCTCCAATATCTCTCCAAGCACCTTCACTAACAGGAAAGACACCCACTTTACCACCTCTTTCAATAATTTTATCGATTAAGTGAGTAATATGAAAAAATTCATCTTTTGGTATTTCATTTAAAAGACTTGGCTCGAGTATATACATTCCACTATTTATCTTAAAAGTGAATTCTGGCTTCTCGGTTAATTCAACAAGTTGTCCATCTTCTGCTGTTTCTATTGTTCCATATGGAATTGGATAATGCTTTAGTGCTGCTACTATGGTTAGTTCATTATGATGACTACGATGATATTCTAATATTTCGGAATAATCTTGATCGATTAAAATATCACAATTAGAAACAAAAAAGGTTTCTTTTATCTTATTCTTTAAAAGATGAAGACTCCCCGCTGTTCCCATTGGTTTATCCTCTTTAAAAAAACTTAAGTTGTAAGGCTTCTTTTGGCTATTTAAATAGTATTCTATTAGCTCTGCTTTGTAATTAACAGATATATAATAATCCTTGCATCCATGTGCGTAAAACCTTTCAAATATATCTTCTATAATACTGTTTTCACCAATTGGTATTAGTGGCTTAGGTAAAACATTGGTTATAGGTTTTAATCGACTACCAAAACCACCTGCCATTACCACAACAGGCAAATCAAACTGTTCGATAGGCTTAATCTCTTTATCGCCAAACAGATCTTCCCAGAAATAAATATCAACGATATGCTGTTTGCCATCCACGATTGGATAGAATACCATGCGGTATTCGAAGACAATTCTTTTAATTTCTTCAAAAGTATCTTGTGGGCTTCCTACTTTGTAATCCTTTCGAATCACACTGTAAACTTCGGCATCTAAGGTTGTGTTTTTAATAATCGCTCTTTGGATGTCCCCGACACTTACCAGTCCCTTAAAGGCATTTTCATCCACAATCATTAAAAGCTTGAACCCAAATTGATCCATTTGCTTTAATGCGCTTAATATGGAGGTATCCGGCCTGATGGATACGTTCTTTATCCTATCAATTTGTAAACTCATTTACTTTTGAAGTTTATATTTTAAAACAATGTGTCTATTTGATTCGGCCAATTCAGGATACTTCTTCTCCCACTGGGCAACCACCTGATTGTATACCTCCTGATTATGGATTCGCTTTCCTATATGAAATTGGCCTTTTTGCTTTGAGAAATTAGATTTAAAAACAAATAATGGGTCTTTTTCATCTGAAGAATTACCTCCTCCAAAATGAAAATACTTACATCCTTTGTTAATCGCATCCTGGATTGCAGTATCAAGAATCAGATTTGTAGCAGCAAGTTTTGAAAAAGCATGCTTCCGGGCAGATAAATGGTAATGAGCATACTGTTCTTTGAACATAATCAAGGAGCCTCCAATAATTTCTCCGTCGAGTAGGGCATAGTAAAGCTGAATGTCATCCTGAAGATTTTCGAATTGCGATTCGTAGTATCTTTCATTGAAGAAATAGTAGTCCGCAGCCATTACGTAGTGCATCGTCTCATCATACATTTCTTTGAAGGGCATGAAGTCTCTTGATTTCACAATAGAAAGATTGTTTTTTCTGGCCTTACGAATCATATTCCGATTAATCGAAGAGTATTGCTTTTCCCAAATTTCCTCATAATCATCTAGCAATTCCAGAAAAACTGTTTCGCGATTAAAAACGGTCTTCATATGTTTCTCCGAAAACTTCACATTGTTTAGAACAGGATGAAAACGAGTAAACTCAGCTATGATATTTTGTTTTGATGTATATTCATCAAAGGCTTGATAAAACTCATTGATAAATGATTCCTTATATGATGAAGACAAGATTCCATTGTATCCGTAAGCACCTTCTATATCGAAATAATCACCATCCAATTCAAAGCCCAAATCATTTACCTTGTTGATTAGAAAAGGGTAAAGTGCGATTTCTCTCTCCTTCTCAAAACAAAAACATCTTACATCACCATCACCGTTATTTCTATAAATCTGATAGTAACCGGAATCAAAGTAAATGTCAACTTGATCTTTTGGTAGCTTATGAAGCATCTCGCTCCAAGCAGTTATGTTATTTATGTCAAAAACTCGATACATGTTGTTTAGCAACCTTCTAGTGTATTAAAATCATCATCCGCACAATTCGAAATTTTATCTCCTTCCCTCACGACATCCAGATTACCATTCAAAACTGAAAAACGAATAAATTCTCCATTGTTCTTGAATAGGATTCCACCCTCATATTTCAAGAGGAGCTCTAGCTCGTTTCTGTCTTTATAAAAATCCTGTACAAAAGTGTTGCTGATAATCTTTGCTTCATATACTTTAAGAATATGCTTACCAACTTTAAAATAACATCCCTTTGATTTTGTGTTGTAGGCCTTGATTTTATCGAATATCTCGGTTAGTGTGGCTGAGAAATCCAGCACCCTATCCTGTAGGCTGTATGAGTAGTATATGTACTCGTCGCTTTCTTTCTGAACAATCGAGGCTTCGAAATTTCTTTTATAGGCTCTATTAAAACACTCCGCTTCAGCAAGAAAACATAGCTGATACAAAAGAGCGGAATCAAGATCCTCTGTGTAGGGAATCTTCAATTGTTCAATTACGTCCCCATTATCAATCAAGTCATCCATTATATGGCAGGTAGCTCCTGAATCTTTTCGAAAAAGTATAGCGCCATTGATCGGGTCTCTTCCTTTAAGGTCAGGCAAGAATGAGGGATGTATGTTCACATACTTAGCTTTTTGAAGCTTGCTTATGGGCAAAATATACTGACACCCATTTGAAACAAGCACATCGTAGGAGAGCTTATCAAGCATCTCCAGAAGGTGTGCTTTCGATTCGATGATGGTATAATCAAGATTCAGCGTATCGATTGTGTTTTTCAGATATCCTTGTTTCATAACCAACACATGGTCAATCGACAAGCACAGTTTTATCATTTCATCCAGCACGGATCTTCTATTACCTACGAATACAAAGGATGTGTTCATAATTCTTATCTATAGGATGGAAAAAAGTTCATATCTACTTTCGTGCAATTCTGGAGAAGCTTATCGTAGATCTCCTTGTCACAAACTCTTCTACCTTTAAAGAAGGGATATTCACCTTCTCTTGTAAAGCCCATTTTATGGCTGTGTAATGCCTTATTGGAACCTGCTCCTCCCAACATGAAATACTTTTTCCCTATTTCCTTTCCGTAAAGGGCAACCTTGTAAAGCATCAGGTCATTGGCAGGAATGCCAAAATAGTCGGTATCATTTGCAGCCAGATGGTAGTGCACATATTCACTCCCTAATAGGAAGAAGGCAATCGAAATGATTTTCTTTTCATATGTGGCGTAGGCAATACAAATCTTGTCCTTTAACTCTTCGAAATTCTTTTTAAAAAAGGAGGCACTAAAACGATAATAGTCGGAAATACTATTTTTCTCAATGGTCTTTTCGTAAACTCGAATAAATGAGTCTATCTCTTTGCCTTCGAAATCGAAATGAATTTCAACGCCTAGTTTTTGCGCTTTACGGATCATGTTTCTTTTCTTGGATTTTATTTCATCCATAAAAACATCTTCAACGCTAAGGTCTATTCCTACGGTGGAGAAATTCGGCACCACCTCATACATATGCTCAAAATCCAAATGGTTCATTAGCCAGGGACTGAATCTGCAAGAGTCGGTCACGATATTTTCCCTTTTACAAAAGGCATCAAAGGCAATTTTGAAAGTCGCAAGAAGTTGATGTTTACATCCTTCTGCATAGTGGAGTACAACAGGTCCTCCAAAACCATACGGCGAAACGATATCGAAATAGCTTTCACCGTCAACTTCAATATCAATTTTACGCTTTACGAAAGAATAGTAAATCAGACCATTTTCATCTTCAAAAACAAAATTTGAATACTCCCCTTTATCCTTTTCGGCGTACAACTGACCCCATTCGGGTTCAAAATAAATATCAGGTAAATTCATTGTTTTAGGAATAATATCGTTTTATGACCTCTATTACTCTTTCCATATCCTGCGTGGTATATCGTTGATCACATGGAATGCCTAACAAATTGTTGTAAATAAATTCTGTTTTTTCATTGATTCCATGGATATAATCAGCTTTTGGCCAGAAGTGGGTTGCAAACACATCATTATCGCTCATCCTTTTTTGAAACTCCTTTTTATCTTCCAAATAGATCGGGAAGCAAAACGGACTGATATTGCTTTCTGCAAAATGCTCAAAGACAGGTTTTACTTGTTTAAACTTGCCACTTAAGGCATGGTACAGTGTATTGTAATTTTCTCTTCGAATTTCAGAATATTGCTTAAGGTCTTCTTGGTTGAAAGTCCCTTTTGACACTTCTGCCATCTTGAATATACTCGGGTCTGAATCCACCAAATTCTGAGCTTCCAAATACAAGCCTTTGTACTTCTTTTTAATAGATTCATCCAGACAGAGCGTAAAGTCATGCTTCAATTTAAAAGCCACCTCCAGCAGGTCAATATAGACCTTGTTTTCCTCTGCGGGCTCTTCAATCTCAATCTCTTTACTCCAAAGAAAAGCTCCATCAGGAATAGCGAACCATTTTCTAATACTTGCCATATAAAAATCCGCTTCTAGAATCTCGTTTTCTGAAAACAGGGTTTGTGTATCGTCCTGAATGATGATGATTCCTTTTTCTCTTAGTCCTTCTATTTTGGTTTTTGCATCAAGAAAAGTGTTTTCACCAAAATAACCATGTACCAATACGATTTTTGGATTGAAGGCATTCACTTTTAGTGTGAAATCATCTACATCCAAAGTTAAATCTGTATGGCAATTGTAATAGTCAATGATGAAATCGTGAGCCAAGAAGGACTCAACCACTGTATCGCAGGTATAGGCGGGCAGTAATATACGTTTCTCTATAAGTGCTAAGGCTTCAATAATAATCATCAATGCATGTCTTCCCATTGAAGGAAAGATCAGGCTTTTTCCCTTTCCGTATTTTTCAATAAAGAAGGACTCATCTAATGATGAGCTTTTCGAAAATTGTTGACGATAAAAATTGCTGCCTATTTCCTGAAACTTCATTACAGAAATTTGTTATAGCTACTTGGAAGATTTACAACTCTTGCTTCCAACCATTCTGAATTACTTAAATCCCCGCATTGACATTTTTTAAACATTTCTAGTTTATTCATAAGCTTCCAAATTGGTCTTGTCATAATTCCATTATCATTCGAAAATTTCAGAAAGTCATCACGTTGACTTGGTTCAGAGAAACTAATTGAATTTAACCAATAGTTTGACTTGGAACCATTCTGTTCTTGGAAGAAGTGATTAGCAGTTTCAACAAAATAGTTAATATATAAACTAGCTGTTTTCCTTTTATTTTCTATAATTTGATTAAGGTTTTCCATTTGAGCTACTCCCATAGCAGCAGCTAGATTTGTTAATCTATAATTATATCCAATTTCATCATGATCATATTCAAATGGATGAGGGATTTTTGCGGTCGTAGTAATATGTTTTGCTCTTTTTGCTAATTCTTCATTATCCGTCACTATCATCCCACCTCCACCAGTGGTGATTGTCTTGTTTCCATTATAACTAAATACTCCAAGCAATCCGAAAGTGCCAGTATGTTTAGCATTTACGAAAGAACCCAAGGATTCAGCAGAGTCTTCTACAACTGGGATCCTGTATTCATTCGCAATATCGACAATTTCATTAATTCTACAAGGTAGTCCAAAAGTATGCATTGGTACGATAGCAGAAATCTTCTTTTTAGAAGTTTTATTAATGGCTTCACCCTTCGAATTAATAACAGCATTTTCCTGAAGCCAATCTTTGAGCCTTTCGGGACTCATACCTAAAGTGTCTCTGTCTACATCCACAAATATTGGATTCGCCTGGCTATGTTTGATAGCATTAGCAGTAGCAACAAAAGTTAGTGCCTGCGTAACTACTTCATCGCCATTTTTAACTCCTGCTAAAATTAAAGCAATCTGCAAAGCTGCTGTTCCATTAGCTGCTGCTATAGCATACTTGGAACCTACATATTCTGAAGTCATCTGCTCAAACTGATTAACAAATTTGCCCACACTTGAAACAAAAGTTGAATCAATGCATTCATTTAAGTATTTCTTTTCATTTCCAAGAAACACAGGTGCATGCAATGGAATAAAACCATCAGAATCGTTATAGATTTTCCTTATGTAATTAAGTGTTTTTTTCATATTTATCTTTGTAAGATATTAATTTAGCTGGAACGCCGCCTACAATAGCTCCTTTCTCAACATCAGATATTATAACACTATTAGCAGCAATAATACAATCATCACCTATATTAACACCTTCTTTAATAAAAACATTTGTGCCAATCCAAACATGGTTTCCAATATTAATATCTGCTTCTTGCAACGGCTTTTCTTCAATAATCCCTGTTGAATCTTCTTTGTAGTGTGTCCAAGATATAATATTTATATTATGCCCAATAGCACACCATTCGCCAATCCTAATCTGCGAATTAGGCCCAGAAACGAGTCTTGCTGTGTTAATGTATGTATTTGCACCAATATTAATATTACCACTTAACCAAGTATTCTCAATATAATTGAATCTAGCAGTAGTGTGAATATTAAATCGGCTCCTATAATTTTTCTCCTTTACCTTGTTGGAAGAAAGAAATAATTTTGAATAAACTTTTGCTAAAAACCTATCGAACATATCATTTAGTAGCTAATTTTATAATTACCGTATTTATTCTTGTTTTCTTTAGTATCTGAATACAAGCCAATTTTTAATGCTTCTATCAATTCTTTAATCCCATGTTGAACAGTAAATTCAGGTTCAAAATTTAAAACTGATTTTACTTTATTAAAGTTCACTTTGTAATTTCTAGGATCACTTCCCTGCTTTCCAAATTTTACATCACCTTCTGGAATGTGGCTCAATATTTCATTAACAATCATTTTCTTCGTGAAATTATTGATGTCTCCACCCGCATTGAAAACTTCAAAATTTACGTTTTCTTTTGGTGCGTTTATAGCAATGTCGAGTAATCTAGCAAAATCTCTAACATGGCAGTATGGTCTCCAAGTATGCTCATCATAAACCAATAACTCCTCTCCAAAGAAAACATCTCTAACAAACTCTGATACCGAAAGGTCAAAACGCATTCTTGGTGAAAGACCAAAGGCTGTAGCAAATCGAAAAACAATACCTGTATAGTCCACCATTTCTTTCTTCTCCATTAAATATGCTTCATTTGCTACTTTTGCCTTTGCATATAAAGATAGAGGATTTAATTCAAATTTTTCGTCTGCCAATTGATCATCTTTGATTAGTCCATAGTTGGAACAGGTAGATATAAAGATTAACTTATCTAAGCCTCTGCCATTAAAATAGTCCATAACATTTTGCACACCTTTTTCGTTAATTTGGCATGATTCTTCAGGAAATGATTTTGTTATTGGATCTCCAACTAAGCCAGCAAGAATTATAACATCAGTTACTCCTTCAGATGCATTATCTAAGGCTAAATTATCATTAATATCTCCTAAGAAAAATTGGTAATCAGGATCACCGATATAAGGTTGAATAGAAAAGTGATTATCGTAAACAAAATTATCCAATACGTTTACTTTATATCCCTTTTTTAAAAATCGGGAAGTAATTACCGAGCCTACATAACCAGCTCCACCAACTAATAGTACTTTTTTTCTCATAGATTTTTATTTTATATATTTTTCAACGATATAATCAGCAAATGGGAAACTAGCAGTTAAGGCCGGAGAAACTGCATTTAATATATGAACACTTTTCTTATTCCCTTCAATAACAAAATCTTGCAGGAGTTCTTTAGTTTTTGTATTTAAAAGTTGAGCTCTCATTCCTGGTTCTGTTTTAATTATAAGAGAATCTAATTCAATATCAGCTCTAAGTAGGGGTTTCGCCAGATTCACAAAGTAATTTCTATAATATTTACGCATTTCTGTAAATGCTAAATTTCTAAAGCCGAATGAATTGCTTAGAAACAGATTAGCTTCCCACCCAAGTATATTAAACATTTCGCCCAATTTGAAATTATCAAACCCTTTATAGTTCTCTCGCCAAAAGGCTGGAATGGCTGTTGGCCCAAGCTTAATAGCACCGTCCACAGAAGTTGTAAAATGAACTCCTAAAAAAGGATTATCAATATTTGGTACAGGGTAGATATGTTTTTTTATTTTTAACTCCCCTGCTTTATTTTTAAGGTAAATGCCTTTAAAAGGAATAATTGTACAATTTTTACTGAAATTAAAATCCTTAGCAACTTTATCTGCATAAAGACCGGCAGTATTAATTATTCTATCTGCAATAATAATTTTATTAGAGCTTGTTTCTATTCTATTATCCCCATGATTTCTATAGTAGCCTTCATTAAACAAAAATCTCACCCCTTGCTTTTCAAGATCAATTTGAAGTTGTTTAACAATTTCTTTTGGATCAACGGTAGATGTTGTTGGAGAGTAGAGTGCATTCTTGTGAGTCATGGCAGCAGGCTCAAGACTACTTAGCTCATCCTCATCAACAACACTAATATCAACTCCGTTTTTATCTCCTCTTCTTTTTAATTCAAAAAGAGTTTCCAAATCCTTTTCATTAGTAGCCACGACAACTTTCCCTGCATTATTGATTTTAAGACCTTTTTGCTTACAGTATTCCGTAAGCCTTTGATTACCTTCCTTGGCGAATTTTGCTTTAAAAGAATCAGCTGTATAATAGAATCCAGCGTGTAAAACACCGCTATTTCTACCACTAGCATGTGTCCCAACCTCAGATTCTTTTTCTAACATCAATATATCAGAATCAGGGGATTTTTCCTTTAAGGACTTAGCTATACTAAGCCCTATTATACCAGAACCTATTATCAAGTATTGGGTTTTATAGTTTTTCATTCGATATTCAAGTTTTAAAGCTATTTTATGTTGTTTCTTATCGGATTATTTAATCTTTTGTAATTATAGTACCTGACTAATCAATATAAACGAGGAAAATAGAACTAGAAAATAGTTTAAAAGTTCTCACTGTATTAAATTAAAAAGCTCTTTGGTTCTTCTTAATACGGATATAATACTTTAGTATTATTTAATTAAGAAAAGCATTTAGAACCTTATAAAATCCATGATATATTAATTGTTAACACTTAATTTTTTCCGATCGCCTTTACAATAAAACCAATTTCTTTATGCTTTTGTAAATTCAAAATATTCCTCCCATCAAATACAAATGCGGGTTTCTTCATATTCTTGTATACCAATTCCCAATCATAATCTACAAATTCATCCCATTCTGTAATTATTGCTATGGCATAAGCATCTTTACATGCTTCATATGGGTTATTATAAACACTCACATGCTTTCTGTTTTGATCAGGTTGTCTGGTCTCTAAATAATCCAGATCTGCAAACACTTGTCTTTCCGTTACTTTGGGGTCGTATACAGCTATATTGGCTTTGTCATCAATAAGATAATCGGCAATATACATAGCTGGAGTCTCTCTGGTATCGTTGGTATCTTTCTTAAAAGCCCAACCGAGAAAAGCAATTTTTTTATCTGATACAGTATTGTATAATTTCTTTATGATATTATCCGCAAAACGGTGTTTTTGATAGTCATTTAAGATAATGACCTGTTCCCAATAATCCGCCACTTCTTCTAATCCTAAGGTTCGGCAGATATAAACCAGATTTAATATGTCTTTCTGAAAACACGATCCTCCAAAACCGACTGAAGCTTTAAGAAATTTAGGGCCTATCCTGGAATCGGAGCCTATTGCTCGAGCCACTTCATTTACATCTGCCTCTGTTTTTTCACAAAGAGCAGAAATAGCATTAATTGAAGAAATTCTTTGTGCTAAAAAAGCATTTGCTGTTAACTTAGATAATTCGGAAGACCAAACATTTGTTTGTAGTATTCTTTCTTTGGGCAACCAATGGGCATATATACTACTTAAAGCATCCATGGCTTTTTGTCCTTCTACTGTATGATGATCTCCTCCAATTAATACTCTATCTGCATTGTGTAAATCTTGTATGGCGGTGCCTTCAGCTAGAAATTCAGGATTGGATAGAATCTGGAAATTAATATTGTTCCCGGTATGGTCTAATATAGATTTTATTGCTTGTGCAGTTCTCACAGGTAATGTAGATTTTTCAACAATTATCTTATCATCTTTAGCTACATCTGCAATTTGTCGGGCACACAATTCAATGTATTTAAGATCTGCTGCCATCCCTTTCCCTTTACCATAGGTTTTAGTAGGGGTATTTACAGAAATAAATATCATTTCTGCTTCATCTATTGCTTTATTAACATCAGTGCTAAAGAATAAATTTCGATCTCTAGCTTCACCCACCACATCACTTAAACCAGGTTCGAATATTGGTAATAAATTCAAATCTTCCTGGTTCCATTGATTAATTCTGTCTTCATTAATATCAACTACGGTTACCTGAATTTCGGGGCACTTTTGTGCTATCACCGCCATTGTTGGACCTCCAACATATCCTGCACCTATACAACAGATTTTCCTTATTTTTTTTATCATATTCTTATTTCAGGTTATCAAAATACCACACTTTTTGTTTGATGTTCAAGGTTCAATGTTTGATGCTCGAACTTTAGGTTGGTGTCTTCTTAATGCCTAAATAAGGTTGACCACTTTTGGGTTATTAATTTATCGATTTATAATTTAAATTTTCATTACTCCTTGTTGTTGAGTTATTTTGAATCAAAGTTAGATAATTTGACTCAAAGTTTAAAGGTGTTTTTCTTCCTAAACTTATGTGTGGCTTTTCTTCATTATAAAGTTTCACCGCTCGGTCAACTTCTTTCACCAAATCTTCATAGTTGTTTATTTTCCTGTGGATTAGATAATTATTCTTGATTACTCCATTAAGTCTTTCCGCTTTACCATTCTCCCAGGCATATTCACACATGCTGTTTCTGAATTCATATTTTGCAGTCAGTTTCAGAAAGTTTTTGTCATAATATTGACCACCGCCATCTGAATGAAAGATAATTCCTGATACGCTCAGGTTTTGATTTTGTCTATCCTTTATCGCCATTTCTAAAGCTGGTAAAGTAGTATGTTCTGTCAACAACCTTTTGGATGTTTGATAACCTACAATCTTTCTACTAAAAGAATCCAGAATAAATGTGATGTAGTAAAACTTTCCGTTTACTTCAAAATAGGTTATATCACTCTGCCAGGCTTGATTCACTCCTGTAAGATTGATGTTTTCCAAGAGATTATCAAAGCGAATAACTCCGCTACTATCTGTGGTTTTACGGTAGTTCCGCGGACGTGAAGCCATCAAATCATTATTCTCACAAAATATTTCAAACGCATCTCTTCCAATACCGTCTGGCTGTAATTTGTAGTACATGTCTCGAACTCCCATAGTTGGATGATCATCTCTTATTTGATAAACCAAAGAAAGTAGTTGTTCATGAACTGATCGCTTCATATTCTTACGGTCAAGCCATTTGTGGAATGCCTGTTTGCTAATCCCTGCTGCTCTATAAAGTTTATTCATACTGGAGTCGTATCGTTCTCGTTCATGCCAGATTCTTTCGAGAGTTGGGTGGAAAGCTTTTTTTTTATGTCCACTCCATACATCTCTTCTGCTACTTCTATCATCTTGTCCTTGAACTCAAGTAAAACTTGCTTTTGTCCTAAGCTGCGTTCAAGATCCGCTATCTTTTTCTTTAGCTCAAGGAGCTGTCTGGTATCGCTTTCTGTCTCAACTATCAAACGTTCTTTTTTATTTTTCATAAGACCAAATTTATCAAGCCATCTTCTAACTGCTGAATCAGAGACTTCATATTCTTTACAAATCTCTGAAATTTTTGTGATACCTAATTCTATTTCCCTAACTTTCTGTAATTTAAAACTTTCGCTAAAATGTCGCCTTTGTCTTTCTGCTACTGTTAGTTTTGTCTTTTGACGTGTTGCCATTGTTTTCCTTCCTTCTTGAAAAACGGTCAACTTATTTCAGGCACTGACACATATTCAAAAAGCCATCTATGTTGACCGAGTTGGTGGTTACGGGGTCTTTAATAGAACGGGGTACAGAGCCCAAAGCCGCCTGGTGGAAGACGTATTCGCAATCGCGCACGGCTATCTTGCATACATCCAAATGGCGGATATCCCCTTCTATCATTTGAAAGTTGGGGTTATCCATAAATGGCATGATGTTCTTTTTGTGGCCAGTGCTTAGGTTGTCTAGGCAGACTACTTCGTTGTTGTTTTTTAGGAAGTGCTCTATTAGGTTGGAGCCTATGAACCCTGCTCCTCCAGTTACTAAAACTTTACTATTTTTTAAACTTTTCATTATTGTTATTTGTTGCTCGCTCGCTCGCAAGAAAAGAGGAACCACTGACGCTATGGTCAGGCTGAACGCGGATTATCGCGGATTAGACGAATTTACGCGGATTTACTCGCATAGCTCGTAAGATAGATGGCCACTAATCTATCTGGCTACGCAGCTAGACAGGTGCACGAATGATTAACTAAACGTGATTGGTCTGGATAAACTCGAATGTTTGTTCGCTAGCTCACAATGTAAAACGCTAATTATCATTAATTATGTGCTTTCATTTATAAACGGTGCTCAGCAGGCTCCCCTTGGGTCGGAACGATGCTGTACCGAAGCGTCAGCTGTTGGGGCAAAACTGCTGAATGATGTGCTCGCTCGCTCGCTTTAAAAGAGGTCCCCGTGACGCTGCGGTCAGGGTTAAAACGCGAATTTCCACGGATTTAGCGAATTTTCACGGATTTACTCGCTTTACTCGTAACGGTTTATATTTGATATTTCGTTCTTAATGGGGGAGTTTGCTTCGTTGCTACGCGCCTCGCAATGACTTTCTTCGAAGAAAGATTCTACTCAGGTGTTTCAATTGAAACAAGGTCATTGCGAACGTAGTGAAGCAATCCCCAACAATCTACTCAGGTATTGGTTGCCGTTTTATATGAATGAGTTAATGATTGAATGATACAATAGATTGAACTGCTTTAATAATTAACCCTCTTCCAGTCTCCCCCTCGCCAATTCTCCAGCTCGCTTTGAAAACCTAATCTTCCAGGTTTACTCAAAATTAACCTTGAACTTTGAACTTCAAACTTTGAATAATTTATTGCCACTAATGCACGAATGAATTATGTGACGTGATATAATTGGATTTACACGAATATTTGTTCGCTAGCTCACAAAGTAAAACGCTAATTATCATTAATTATGCGCTTTCATTTATAAACGGTGCTCAGCAGGCTCCCCTTGGGTCGGAACGATGCTGTACCGAAGCGTCAGCTGTTGGGGCAAAACTGCTGAGATTTGTTTGTTACTTACTTCTTAGTTATGGTATGTTTGAATTTCAGTACTGCGAAGTTGAGTTCTATTGTGGTTTCGCTTTCACTAGATTTTAAATCATTATCTAGTAGTTCTGATATGATTTCTCCACTTTTTTGCATGAGTGATTTTTGTTTTTCTTCTTCTGGGTTATCCGACAATTTATTAATGGTTTGTGTGAGTTCCCGAACTCTAGCAAATGCTTCGATAATAGCTATTGTTGTTTGAGTTGCTGCATTGCTTTTTAATATGGTGGCTAACATATATAAGCCCTTTTCAGTAAATACTTTAGGTGAATATTTTGTATGTTGTCCTCTTCCTTTATTCTTTAAGGTCGAAAATTTCGACCTTAAAGAATCTAATTCATCCTTCGTTATTTCTATAATATATCCATCAGGAAACCTGTCAGGATTATTTTTAACCGCCTCATTGATTCTTTTGGTTTCCACTCCATAGATCTCAGCAACATCTCTATCCAAAATCACTTTCTGATTTCGAATCATCATGATTTTTGATTCTATGTTTTTGTATTTATTGATGCTACTCATGATTAATAGTCATAGGACATTGATAAGGGTATAGATTTCAAAGGTTAAGAGGTTTGCTGTTCGAGGTTCAAGGTTTAAAGTTCAAAGTTTTAGGTTCAAAGTTTACCCTGACCGTAGCGTCATGCGTACGTGGTTGCGATGGTTGCGCTTTTAAATGGTTACGCGATTTCTTTACTACGTAAATACATGCCTACGCAAAACATATTTTAATTACTTTGTGTCCAGATTTTCAATAATGGCTTTTTTAAGAGCGTTGCTTGTTGTTTTTGAAAATCTTTCATGGTCATCGATTGGGCGATTATCTCTCGGCTGATTAGTTTTTGAGCTTTCTGGCAGAGTTGATCCAAATATTCTTGGTCTATGTTTTCTCCTATAATGAGTATATGCAGTTCTTTGCTGTCGTGGCCTTTGGCCAAATCGCCTAATAGATATACATCTTGTGGTTCTCCCAAATGCATAATTACCTTTTCAATAATTTTATCCATACCCACATATTTATGTATGATATTTTGAATATCGTTGAAAAGGGGATGCTTTTGATTGGCATGAAACATCTTTTTATGTCCGCTGCTATCGCTATGAAGTAGTCCAGCCTCCTCTAGTCGGTTGAGCTCTAATCGGATGGAGTTGGTTGATTCTCCAAACTCTGTGGATAGCCCTCTTAGATAGCCTTCGCTCATTGGGTTGAGGAAGAACTTGAGTAGAAGTTTGATTCTGGTTTTACTGGTGATTAGGGCTTCTAGCATTTTACGTGGTTGCGATGGTTGCGATGGTTGTGATGGTTACGTGGTTGTGATGGTTACGTGGTTGCGTGGTTACGTGGTTGCGATTCGTTACTACTTAAATACGTCCATACGTAAACACTTAGATACAGCTTCGCCTCTTCACTCCCAGTAGCATTAGGAGGAATAGGGTATTGAGTAACAAATTTACTCGTTATTTTTTATTGCGCAAGTTTTTTGCTCGTTTTTTTAGCTGCTCGCTGGCTCTTGGGAAGAGGAACGCTAATTTTCGCGGATATTACTCGCGTTGCTCGTAAAAAAGGATAGCCACGAATACACGAATGAATTAGTTGACGTGATATACTTGGATGAACACGAATGGTGTTCGCTGGCTCGCTTTAAGAGGAACGCTAATTTTCGCGGATATTAACGCGTTGCTCGTAAAAAAGGATAGCCACGAATACACGAATGAATTAGTTGACGTGATATACTTGGATGAACACGAATGGTGCTCGCTGGCTCGCTTTTAGAGGAACGCTAATTTTCGCGGATATTAACGCGTTGCTCGTAAAAAAGGATAGCCACGAATACACGAATGAATTAGTTGACGTGATATACTTGGATGAACACGAATGGTGCTCGCTGGCTCGCTTTTAGAGGAACGCTAATTTTCGCGGATATTAACGCGTTGCTCGTAAAAAAGGATAGCCACGAATACACAAATGAATTAGTTGACGTGATATACTTGGATGAACACGAATGGTGCTCGCTGGCTCGCTTTTAGAGGAACGCTAATTTTCGCGGATATTACTCGCGTTGCTCGTAAAAAAGGATAGCCACGAATACACGAATGAATTAGTTGACGTGATATACTTGGATGAACACGAATGGTGCTCGCTGGCTCGCTTTAAGAGGAACGCTAATTTTCGCGGATTAAGCGGATTATCACGGATTTACTACATGTAGATTCGCCAGCTCATTTTGAAAACCTAATCTTTCAAATCTACTCAACCTTGAACATGGAACCCATGACGCTACGGTCAGGGTAAACTTTGAACCTCTTAACTTTTCTCTCTGGTGATTTTAGGTAATACTACTTTTAGGCAGGCCTCTACTGATGTTTCTAGGCTGTCCTTGTGGGTGTGGAGTTCTACATCAGGCTTGGCAGGGGCATCGAAGGGGCTGTCAATTCCGGTGAAGTTTTTGATTTCTCCTCTTCTGGCTTTGGCATAAAGTCCTTTTACATCTCTTTGCTCACAGACCTCAATGGGGGTGTTCATAAATACCTCGATGAAGTTTTCCTCTCCTATAATACTCTTTGCCATTTCTCGAATTTCCTCTGTTGGGCTGATAAAACTATTCAAGGTGATGACTCCACTGTTGATGAGGAGCTTGCTGACTTCTGCTATTCTACGAATGTTTTCTAGTCGGTCGGCTTCGGTAAAGCTTAAGTTATTATTGATACCAGAGCGGATATTATCTCCATCTAGAATTTGAGTGAGGAAACCTTTTTCGTAAAGCTTTTGTTCTAGATGTTGCGCTACCGTTGTTTTTCCGGATCCTGATAATCCCGTGAACCAGATGACTACTGAATGCTGGTTTAATAAGCGTTCTTTGTCTTCACGGTTCATGATTCGATCAAACGTAGTATGGATGTTATTGGGTGACATTTTTTATCTTTTGTTTTTAATAAAATAGGTTGTTAAATCGAGCTGGAGATTTGGCGAGCTGGAGAGCTGGGGATGTCTCCGGTATTATAGCTTCCTTTTATCAAATTATTAATCATATGGACTGGCATTGAATTGATATAGTGCTTTATTCGAGCTGGAGATTTGGCGAGCTGGAGATGTCTCCGGTGTTATAGCTTCCATTTATCAGGGTTATTAATCATATTGACAAGCATAGAAATGATATGATTATAGTCATCAATTAATTTTTGATGAGTTATTTCATCAATATAGCCGCAATCTAAAGAAATATCGAGCCAAAAAAGAGTTTCATCCGCTTCTGTTTCAGAGTCGTTGAGTTTATAAACAAAATTCTTTGGATACCTTCTACGACGCCAAGATTCAACAATATTTGCTGCAACCGATCTAGATGACCTCCTAATTTGGCTAATTAAATCGTATTTTTCTTCCTTTGGATAATCCTTAGTTAGATGAAAAATTGTCATTGCTGATTTATACGCAAGTTGATAAACCTTTAATTCTTTAACTGAATTTATTATTGCCATTTTCTATATTATCTTTAAGAAATAATTTACTAATCACAATTTTTCTCCCTCTCCTCTTTCACCAGCTCTCCAGCTCGCCCTTTCTCCCCCTCGCCAGTTCTAAACAAAGAATCTCCACCAAAGTATCAAAACTGCTCCCACGCCATACAACACCGTTAAGGGCAATCCTATTTTCAAATAGTCGGTGAATTTATAGGAGCCGGGGCCGTAGACCATCATATTGGTTTGGTAACCTATTGGGGTCATGAAGTTAGCGGCGGCGGCGTAGGCTATTAAAAGCACGAAAGGCAATGGGTTTAATGATTCTTCTGCGGCAATAGACAATACAATGGGAAAGAGGATGGCTACCGAAGCTACATTGGTGATATAGGCAGCTAAAATGCTAGTTGCGATATAAACTCCGGCCAGCAGTCCGAGTATTCCAAGTGGCGCCAAGAGGTTGATGATGCCATGACTGATATCGGCGGCCACTCCGGTATTGGTCATGGCCGTACCTAAGGCTAATGCCATGGAGATGGTAAGTCCCAGATTGAAGTCGATGCCTTTTTCTATTTCTTT
The DNA here is from genome assembly GCF_013166635.1 of Lentimicrobium sp. S6. Taxonomy (NCBI): domain Bacteria; kingdom Pseudomonadati; phylum Bacteroidota; class Bacteroidia; order Bacteroidales; family Lentimicrobiaceae; genus Lentimicrobium; species Lentimicrobium sp. S6. Next base: position 44,103 of record NZ_JABKBZ010000044.1, read on the forward strand.
GGGATTGGCAATACCCAATATGAGAACGATAGCCAAAAGTCCGAGCACACCAATAAATAGAGGTATGATTTTGAATGCGGATAGCATGATGGCTGCAATTAATCCACCAATCAATACGATGGTATCTAATACCTTGGGTTTTTCGTAAGTCCTGAGTTTAGAGATTCTATAAAACTCTCTATCGCGAAAGGAGCGGCTTTCGAAATCTTCTCCTGTGAGCATTAATAATACATCACCTGCCTTGATGATGATATTACCGATTTTTCCTTTTAGCTTTTCACCATTACGATGAACAGCAATCACAGAGGCATCATATTTGCTACGGAAGTTGCTTTGTTTCACTGTTTTATTAACGAGGACTGAATTGGCAGCTACTACCACTTCTAATAGTCCTGTCTTTTTCTCTGCTTGATGTTCTGCGGCATGCTCAATCTGCATTCCATTGCTGGGATCTATAATTTCTGCCAATGCTGCGGTGTCTCCTGCAAAGCTTAAGATATCATCTTGTCGGAGCAAGAAGTTGGGGCTTGTAGCGGAGTATACATAGCCTTCACGCTCTACCTCCACTAGGTACAGGCTTTTTAGATTTCTCAATCCAGCCTTACTTACTGTTTTGCCTATTAAATCGGATTTGGAAGTGATTTTTACTTCTACCAGATATTCCCTCAGGTTGCTTTCCAGGTTCTTAGAGATGTCCTTATTGGAGGGCAGGAGCTTCTTGGAGAATATCATGAGATATGTGAGTCCTAATATACTCATGGGTATTCCCACCCAAGCAAAGTCGAAGATATCTAGGGAATGAAAGTTGGGTATGATTTTCTGATCTTGTAGCATCCCATTTACGATAAGGTTGGTAGAGGTTCCGATCAGGGTGATGGTACCACCTAAAATAGCTGCAAAGGAAAGGGGAATTAAAAATTTGGAGGAGGCCATATCATTTTTACCACTCCACTTATTTACATAGGGCATCATCACTGCCACTAGTGGTGTGTTGTTTAAGAAAGCCGACGAGCCTGCCACCATAAACATCATCCTCCCTAAAAAACGATGATAGGTCCGAGCCCCTCGAAAGACAAACTTCTCGAAGAAATTATTGAGAATTCCTTTACTACGAATGATATCGCCAATCAACAACAGGACAATAATAATGATGATTTGCTCATTGGCGAATCCACTTAATATTTCTTTAGGTGAAAGTATGCCTGCAAACCCCAATGTTAGAACCCCCAAAACAAAGGTAAAGGAGGCGCCTAGCCAGTTGAAGTAGAGGCTTAGTAGAATAAAGGTGATTACGGTGTAGACTATGTATTGTTCCATGGTTTAACAGACTTATCTTTTATGATAGATAATTTGCGGGGTAAGGGATTGTAAAGGGTTGTAAGGAATTGTAAAGAGTTGTAAAAAGTAGTAAAGGGTTGTAAGGGATTGTAAAGAGTTGTAAAAAGTAGTAAAGGGTTGTAAGGAATTGTAAAGAGTTATAAAAAGTAGTAAAGGGTTGTAAGGAATTGTAAAGAGTTGTAAAAAGTAGTAAAGGGTTGTAAGGAATTGTAAAGAGTTGTAAAAAGTAGTAAAGGGTTGTAAGGGATTGTAAAGAGTTGTAAAAAGTAGTAAAGGGTTGTAAGGAATTGTAAAGAGTTGTAAAAAGTAGTAAAGGGTTGTAAGGGATTGTAAAGAGTTGTAAAAAGTAGTAAAGGGTTGTAAGGGATTGTAAAGAGTTGTAAAAAGTAGTAAAGGGTTGTAAGGAATTGTAAAGAGTTGTAAAAAGTAGTAAAGGGTTGTAAGGAATTGTAAAGAGTTGTAAAAAGTAGTAAAGGGTTGTAAGGAATTGTAA